>DASRHD010000167.1:0-10947 GCA_035650695.1 Opitutaceae bacterium | reverse complement strand
TCGACCGTTTTGCCCACGCCGGCGTCCAGGTCTATGGGGTGACCGGCCTCGACAAGGGCCGGTCCGAAGTGCTCCAGCTCAGCACCAAGGCGCTGGCGCCGATCCGCGCCGTGTTCACGCCGTTTTGCGACAACGTGGCCGATTTGTTTTCCGCCGCCGACCTGGTGGTGGCGCGGGCCGGCGCCGGCACCATCGCCGAGCTCATCCGTTGCACCGTGCCGGCCATTCTTGTGCCCTTTCCCCAGGCGGCTGACGATCACCAGCGGGCCAACGCTGGATTTTTCGAGCGTCAGGGCGGCGGCATGGTCATCGACCAGATGTTTCTCGGCACGTTGCATGCCGAGGTGCTCGATGTTATTTTCAACGACTGGTTGCTGCGGAAATTTCGCGACAACCTCGCCCGGATGGAACACGCCGCCTCCCTCGAAACCCTGCTCGACGACCTGGAAAACCTGACCGCGCCTCCACCCGCGGAAAAAGATTCACCCGCGCCCCCCCCGGCCACCCAGCCTTCCACCGCATGAGACAATGAGACCCGCGCCCCCGCCACCGCTCTTCAAACGTGAAGTGCGCCGCATCCATTGCGTCGGGATGGGCGGGATGGGCGTCGGTCCGCTCGCGGTATACCTCGCCCAGGTCGGCTTCGAGGTCAGCGGGGAGGATGACGCCTTCTCCGGCGCGATGCGCGCCGCGCTCGAACGCGAACGGATCAAGATCACCGCGGCCGGCGAAATTCCCGAAGGCGTCGAGCTGGTGGTCTATTCCTCGGCCATCGCCCCCTCGCATCCGGCCCGCGCCGCCGCCCTGACCCGGGGTCTGCCGCTGGTTCGGCGGGGTGAGCTCCTCGCCGAGGTCCTGCGCGGAAAAAAACTTGTGGCGGTGTGCGGTTCGCACGGCAAGACCACCACCACCGCGATGCTCATCACCATCCTGCGGCGGGCCAATTTTCCCGCCGGCTGGGTCCTGGGCGGTCTCTTTGCCGACGACGTCGTGCCGCCCGCCCGCGCCGGATCGAGCGACTGGGTCGTGGCCGAAATCGACGAAAGCGACGGCACGATCAACGCCTTCCTGCCCGAGATCACCCTCGCGACCAACCTCGACTGGGATCATCCCGACCAGTACCGGCGGCTGGACGATCTCGCCGCGGCCTTCGCCGCGCTTTTTGCCCGCACCAGGGCCGCCGTCCTGACCTTTGACGTCTGCGCGCTTTCCCAGCGCATCGCCGCCGAGGGCCGCCAGGGCGCGGGTCATCCGCAATTCCTCACTTTCGGGCGGAGCGGCGATTTTTCCTATGATATCGCCGGCGAGAGCGACACGCATCTCCGGCTTCGCCTGGGCGGACGCTTCGCCCCGCTCGAAGCCGCGGTCCGGGCCCGTGGCGAATTCAACGCCGCCAACGCCGCCGCCGCCAACGCCGCCGCCCAGCTCATCGGGGTGGAGCTGGCGCCGCGCCTGCTCGCCGACTATGCCGGCGTCCGGCGCCGCCAGAGCGTGCTTCACGCCGCGCCCGGCCTGACTGTGATCGAGGACTACGCGCACCATCCCGCCGAGATCCGCGCGCTCCTGCTCAGCCTCCGCCGCCGGCTGGAGGAACGCGGCTGGCTGATCGTCGTTTTCCAACCGCACCGCTTCAGCCGCACCGCGCAGTTCAAGACCGAGTTCGCCGCTGCTCTCGCCCTGGCCGACCGGGTGCACCTGCTCGACGTCTATCCGGCGGGCGAGGCCCCGATCTCCGGTGGAACTTCCGCCGACATTTACGCCGAGTTGAAAAAGAACGCCGCCGGTCTGGCGGTCGACTACCTGCCGGGCGATGACACCGTGCTCTACCGCACGCTCAGCCGGGAGCTGCAGCGGGGCGACCTGGTGGCTTTCGTCGGCGCCGGCGACATCGATCAGAAGGCGCGCGCCTGGCTGGAGCTGCGCCGGGCCGAGGAAACGAAGGCGAAAAGCTGGGACGAATTTGCCGCCGCGCTCCGCCCGCAGCTGAACGAGGACACGCAGCTCGAGCGGGAGGAGGCGTTGGCGGCGAAAACCACCATGCGCGTCGGCGGGGCGGCCCGCCTTTATGCCGAGCCGGCCTCCGTCGCCGATCTGCAGGTGCTGCTGCGCGCGGCGCGGGAGCGCGGAGTGGAGATTTTCTTCCTCGGCCGGGGCTCAAACCTCATTGTGCCGGACGAAGGGGTGGACGGCCTGGTTATCGCCCTGGGGCACGAGCATTGGCAGCGCTTCGAGTTGCGTCCGGACGGCCGCATCTGGGCCGGCGCCGGCCTGCGGCTGAAAAACCTTTGCGGCCTGGCGAGCCGGGCCGGGCTGGTCGGCTTCGAGTTTCTCGAGGGCATTCCTGGTTCGGTCGGGGGCGCGCTCCGCATGAACGCCGGCGCGATGGGCGGCTGGATCTTTGACGTGGTGGAGGAGGTGGAGATGATGACCCTTGCCGGCGAGGTGAAGACCCTGCGCAAGGCGGACATGCACGTCGCCTACCGCCATTGCGCCGAACTGCACGAGGCCATCGCCCTCGGCGCGCTGCTGCGGCCGGCAGCGCAGGCCGACACCGAGTCGATCAGCCGGCAAATCGACGTTTACCGCCGCAAGCGGCACGAGACCCAGCCGCGGGAGCCCAGCGCCGGCTGCGTCTTCAAGAATCCGCCGGGCAGCTCGGCCGGACGATTGATCGATGAGGCCGGCCTGAAGGGCGAGCGGGTCGGCGACGCCGAGGTTTCCCCGGTCCACGCCAATTTCATCGTCAATCGCGGCCATGCCACCAGCGCCGACGTCATCGCGCTGATGCGGCGGGTGCGCGCCCGCGTTCGCGAGGCCCGCGGCATCGAGCTCGAGCCGGAGGTGCTGCTCTACGGCCGGAGATGGGAGGACGTGCTGTGAAATTAGGAATTTGGATTTCGGATTTCCGATTTTTTGCAGCGATCCGGCAGCAAATCTCGGCGCCGATCTGGAATCCAAAATTGGAAATCCAAAATTGAAAATGCCCCTTCCCGTCATCGCCGTTTTTGCCGGAGGCACTTCCGCCGAGCGCGAGGTTTCGCTGGGCTCCGGCGCCGCCTGCGCGCTGGCGCTGACCTATCCGTTTTCCACCCGGTTGTTTCAAATCGATGCCAATGCGCTGCCGGCGGAGTTTAATCCGGCCGGGCAGGTGGTGTTTTCCACCCTGCACGGCAAGTTCGGCGAGGATGGCGGGATGCAGCGGCTGCTCGATGCCGCCGGCGCCACCTATGCCGGATGCGACGCGGCCAGCAGTGCGCTGACCATGGACAAAGCCCGGACCAAGGAAACGGTGGCGGCAAGCGGGGTGGGGGTCGTGCCCGGGGTGGTTTTCGACGCCGCCCGCAAGCCCGAGGCCGCGGCGCTGCTCAAGCAACTCGGGCCGGAGGTGGTGCTCAAGCCGAATGATGAGGGCAGCAGCGTGGGCCTGCAGATCGTGTCGGGCGAGGGGGCGCTTGCCGCCGCACTCGCTCGGGCTACGGCCGGACGGTGGCTGGCCGAGCGGCGCATTTTTGGCCGCGAGCTTTCGGTCGGCGTGCTCGGCGGACGCGCCATGGGCATCGTTGAAATCCGCCCCAAGTCGGGTTGCTATGACTACACCTCGAAGTACACCAAGGGCCTGACCGAGTATCTCTGCCCCGCGCCGCTCCCGGAGGCCCAGACGGCGGCGGTGCGCCGGGCCGCCGAGACCGCTTTTGCCGCCTGCGGCTGCCGCGATTATGCGCGGGTGGACTTCATGCTTTCGGAAAAAAACGAACTGTTTTTGCTCGAAATCAACACGCTTCCTGGCATGAAGGAGACCAGCCTGCTGCCGATGAGCGCACGCAGCGCGGGACTGGATTTTGCGGCGTTGGTAAGAGAATTGGTCATGCCCGCGGTGCAGCGTTTTGCGGCGGCGCATGTTCTCGCATGAGCAAGCTCGCCACCATCGCTCCGCCCGCCCGCACCTGGCAGGACATCAGCCAGGAAGTGAATCCGCGCGCCATGTCCAAGGCAGGCCGGCGCCGGCGGCTGGGAGCCTTGCTCAAGATTGGCGGGGGAATCCTCCTCGCGGCGACGGCCGCCTGGGGCGCGCTCGAGGTTTACCGCGTCGTGGCGGCCCCGCCCCAAAAGCTCGCCGCAGCCGGAACAGAGGTTCCGCTCAAGGATGTCACGCTCGTGACCGACGGCGTGCTGGATCACGCCTGGGTCGTGCGCACGCTCGCTCTGCCGAAGAACGCCAGCCTGATGACGCTCGATCTGTACGCTCTTCGCGCCCGCTTGCTGGCCGACGGCCAGGTTTGCGCCGCGGTCCTGACGCGGAATTTTCCCGCCACCCTGGCGGTCAGCCTGCAGGAGCGCGCTCCGGTGGCCCGCCTCATGGCGCAGATCGGCGCCGCGGCGCCGCGGGCGCTGCTTGTGGCGCGCGACGGAGTGGTTTATGACGGCGAGGATTACGCTCCGGCCCTGCTCAATTCGCTTCCCTGGCTCGACGGCGTGCGGCTGGTCCGCTCCGGCCGCGGTTTCGCTCCGATTGACGGCATGGAGACGGTCGCCGACCTCCTCGCCACCGCGCGCAACCAGGCTGAGCCGCTCTATCGCAGCTTTCAGGTCGTTTCCCTCGCCCACCTCGCCGCGGATGGCGAATTGCTGGTGCGGACAAAGGAAATACCGGAAGTCACTTTCAATACCCGCGACGATTTCTTCCGCCAGCTGGCCCGGCTCGACTACGTGCTGGATCTTGCCCGGACCCAGCCGGACAAGCCGCTCAAGTCCGTCAACCTCGCCGACGGCCTGCAGGTGCCGGTGGCGCTTGAGACGAATCTTGCCGCCCCTCCCGCCGTGCGCGTCGCCGCCCCCGCGCCGGACGGCGGAACTTTTGTCCCTCTACACTTAAACCATATCGCCCAACGTGATTTCTAACACCCGCATCATCGGCGCCGTCGAAATCGGCACCACTAAAATCACCGTGCTCGCCGGGGAGCTCACCCGCGCCCGCGAACTCAGCATCATCGGCGTGGGCGAGGCGCCGGCACATGGCATCATCAAGGGCGCGGTCATGGACTACAAGGCCGCGAGCGAAGCGACGCACAGCGCGCTGCTCGCCGCCGAACAGAGCGCCGGCACGCGCGTCGACGAAATCTACCTGGCCCAGACGGGCGGGCATCTCGAGGGATTTGAAAACGAGGCCTCCGTCAATGTCTCCGCCGCCGACAACACCGTCAGCGCTCTTGATACCGAGACCGTCTGCCGCCTCGCCATGTCCAAGGAGCTGCCGGAGGGCCGCATCGTCGTCCATCATATCCGCCGGCCCTTCCGGCTTGACGGCCGGCTCGTGCCCGAACCCGAGCACCTCGTCGGCCGCCGCCTCGACGTCAGCTACTGGACGGTGCACGGACTGGAGAGCAAGGTCGCGGACAACACGCATGTGATCAACGGATTCAACGTCCGCGTCACCAAGCTCATTCTTTCCAGCCTGGCCTCGGGCGCGCTCATCACCTCCGCGGAGGAACGGCACAACGGCGTTCTCGCGCTCGACATCGGCGGCGGCACCACCGACTACGTGCTTTATCGCGACGGTTCGGCCTATAAGACCGGCGTGCTCGCGGTCGGCGGCGGCCACTTAACCAACGATCTCGCGCTCGGCCTGCGCGTGCAACAGGCCCAGGCCGAGGCGCTCAAGGTCCGCCACGGCCGCGGCGTGGTCCAGGCCCGCGACCGCAAGGAAAAGGTCATGCTCATCGGCGACTACTCTGTCGGCGACCGCGAGTTTCCCCGCCAGACGATCGAGCAGATCACCTCCGCCCGCGTCTGGGAAATTTTCGAGGTCGTGCGCAAAAAGCTCGGCGCCTCATTCACGCCGGAAAAAATTCCGGCCGGCGTGGTGCTCACCGGCGGCACGGCGAAGCTCCCCGGCATCACCGAGGCGGCGGCCAAGGTCTTCGGCGCGCCGGCACGTCTCGGCGAGGCGCCGGGGTGGGTGAGCGAGAACTTGCGCGACCCCGGCTATTCCACCGCGCTCGGTCTGCTGCACTTCACCCTCAGCGACCAGGCCGGCCGCGCCGCCCCGCGCCGCCGCGGCGGCATTCTGAGCAAACTTTTCGCCACCGCCTGACCCATGACACCACCGGACGAACTTCCTCTTACCACCGAAATTCTCACTGACCGCAGTATCGCGATCAAGCTGGTGGGCGTCGGTGGTGCCGGCGCCAACGCCGTGGACCGGCTCAAGATGGAAAATCTCGAGCGCCTGCAGCTCGCCGTGATCAACACCGATCACCAGGCGCTTTCCAGCTCGCCCGTCCAGGACAAGGTCCTGATCGGCGTGACCGTGACGCACGGTCTCGGTGCGGGCGGCGACCCGGAACCCGGCCGCCTCGCGGCCGAATCCGACCGGGAAAGGATCGCCGCGGTCGTGGGCGGCTGCGACCTGGTGTTTTTGATCGCGGGCATGGGCGGCGGCACCGGCAGCGGCGCCTCCCCCGTCGTGGCCGAGATCGCCGCCGAGGAGGGTGCGCTCGTCATCGCTTTTGTCACCATGCCGTTCAGCTTCGAGGGCGGCCGCCGCCTCAAGCAGGCCGAGGAGGGGCTCGCCGCGCTGCGCCGCGTCTGCGACGCCGTCATCCCGCTGCCCAACGACGTGCTGCTCCAGGAAGCGGCCGAGAACGAGACCGTGCTCGACTCGTTTGCCCGCGCCGACGAATGGATCGGCCGCGGCGTGAAATCGATCTGGTCGATGCTCTTCCGCACCGGCCTGATCAACCTCGATTTTGCCACCCTCCGCCAGGCCTTCCAGCAGCGCGGCGGCAAGACGCTCTTCGGCCTCGGCAGCGGCGAGGGCGAAAACGCCGTGGCCGAGGCAATCGAAAGCCTGAAGCTCTGTCCGCTGCTCCACACCCCGGAATTTTCCCGCAAAGCCGACCGCCTGCTCATCAACATCACGGGCGGCACCGATCTCACACTACCGAAGGTCAACGAGTTGATGACCGCGATCACCGAACAGTTTGGCAAGGAGTCGCACGTCATCATGGGCGCGGTCATCGACGAGAGCCTGCAGAGCCGCGTCGAGGTCTGCGTCCTCGGCACTAGCGATCTCGGCAGCCGCGGCCTCCCCCCGCGCCGCCTCGCCTCCGCCGTCGGCGCAGCCCGGAACCGGCTCCGCACCGAAACCGCGCCGCGCGCCGAGAAAAAACCCTTTGGCTCCTCCATCACCCTCGAGCGCCTGGCGGCGGGGGAAACTCCGGAACAATCCGTCACCCACGCCAAGCCGGTGGCGCAGGAGGAGTTCGGCTTCGACCGCGACGTGGAAAGCCGCGGCCATTTCGACAAGACCGACCGGAATTTATTCGAAGGCCAGGACCTGGACGTGCCGACCTACCTGCGCAAGGGCATCAAGCTGGCGCTGTAGCCGTCACTCCTCCACCGTCAGCGTCGCCACCGTCTTCTGACCGCCGCTTTCGCCGCCGCCCGAGCCGCTGTTTTCCCGCACGTGACGGGTCACGACCAGCCGGTCGCCGACATGGGCGAACCGGAACTCCTCCTGGGTTGACGACTCGAAGCTGATGACGAGCAGGGCGCGGCCTTTAAAGTCGGCGTGACTTTTTGCCGCCAGCGGGAAGCCCTCGTGGTCGATCCAGATTTCCGCCGACGTATCCATTTCTTTGATACGCTTGCGGTCCCGTTCGCTCATCGGCGGATTGAGCTTGAAGGAAAGCAGGCGGGCGGGCCGGCCCTCCCAAGTGACGGCCTTTTCGCCAGTCAGCTCGGCGCCCTCCAGCTGCCGGAGCAGGTTCGGCGCGCCGTTGAGATAATCCTGCAGCCGGGTGGCGGAGAGGGCGCCCATACCGCGGCGGACGGGCGTGGGTGCCTTTGGATCTTTAGCCGCCTGCTCCTGCGCCGCGGCCTGGACTTGCTCCCGGCTCCAGAAGATGTGCAGGCCGTCCGGACCGGACTCGACTTCCACGGTGGCTGCGCCCGCATCCACTTTGGGTTTGCCGTTGTCTCCGTTGTCGTCGCGGTTGGAGAGTTGGATTTTCACGCGAGCCTTGATCGGGTTCTGGGCGGTAAGGCGGGCGAGGGCGGTCTTCATGTCCGACAAACCGTCGGCGCGCAGAAAAGAACAGGACAGAAGCAGGAGGAGGAGAAAAGAGCGCATGAACGAGGGGCTGGAAAACTCCGGCTGATCCAACCGAAGCTTGCAAATGCGACCGGCAGGGGAGGACCGGGTTCCCGCTGGCCGGTCCGGCCCGTGCCGAAGCGGTTCAGTTCCGGTTCCGCTGGTTCCACTCGTGGCGGAGCATGTTGCCGAACCGGCGTACGCGATTGCGCAGAAAAAGCAGCGGGCTGGCATCGACAAAGTAGGTGAGGAGAATGCTGTCGCGGGTCGCCACCTCCGGCCCAACCGTTTCCACCGAATGCCAGGTGTCGGTGCCGACGGCGAAAGCATAACCGGTGTTGGGGACGAAGCGCATTTGCGAATGCTTGTGGAAGCCGCCGTCCGGCTGGCGCTTGTTGAAGACCGTGCCGATGTGGCTGACGCTGTCGTCCGGCGGCAGATAGAATTGTACGGTGATGCCTTTCCAATGCGTATCGGTGTGCGGAGGGATGCTGTAGCCGGCGATATCGCGGGTGAGGATCGGCATGGGGTACAGCCCGGTGCGGTCGAAGCGGTCGCCGAAACGCCGCCGCAGGCCCGGCGCCAGCTTTCGGCGGAAGACGGCCTTCAGTTCGGGCGAGCAGAGGGCGCGGCCAACCACGCTCCAGATCGGCTGTTTTTCCATCGGAAGGTGGCGGATGTATTCAGGCAAAAGATCGGTTTTCACCCGCGTCGGCCGGCCCCCTGCCTGGGCGCTTTTGCTGCGGCCGGACATCGGCCGATAGTCGGCTGCGGTCGGCATCGCCGCCAGCATTCGGGCATAAATTTCATCCGGAAACACCCGGCTGAATTCGAGATGAAAAAACGGCTCGGCGACCTCGTCCGCGGCGGCCACGGAGCGGCAGACAAAATCGGTGACGTCTGGGACACTTACAGCAATTTCGGTTACGGCCGGCGAACGCATGGGCGTACGATGCAGGCCGCGTACCGATTTTCCAGCCGCCCGGGCGGAAAAGCGGGGAGGAAAATGCCCTATCGACAAGTCCCCTTGGCAAGGCCGCGGCATTCTGCATCGTAACCACCATGTTTGTCGACGAGTGCAAGATCAAGGTCCAGGCCGGCGACGGCGGCCGCGGCTGCGTGGCGTTCCGCCGCGAGAAATATGAGCCGTGGGGCGGCCCCAATGGCGGCGACGGCGGCCGCGGCGGCGACGTCGTGCTGCTGGGCGACGACGACACGAACAACTTGATCGATTACAAATTCAAGCCGCACTGGAACGGCCAGCGCGGCGAGCACGGTCGCGGTTCCGACGAGCACGGGGCCAACGGCAGGGACTGCGTACTGAAAATGCCGCTCGGCACCGTCGTGATCAACGACGAGACGGGCGAGGTCGTCACGGAAATCATCGCGGACGGCGAGCGCTTCGTGCTCTGCAAGGGCGGCAACGGCGGCTGGGGGAACGCGCGTTTCAAGTCATCCACCAACCGCGCCCCGAAGAACGCCAATCCCGGCCAGCCGGGCGCCCGCGGGACGTTCCGGCTCGTGCTCAAGAGCATCGCCGACATCGGCCTCGTCGGCTTTCCCAATGCCGGAAAATCCTCCCTCACCAGCCGGCTGACCAAGGCCCACCCCAAGGTCGCTTCCTATCCGTTCACGACGCTGCATCCGCAAATCGGCGTGATTGAGTATGCCGACGATCCGCGCGATGTGCACCACCTCCTGCTGGCCGACATCCCCGGACTGATCGCGGGCGCAAGTGAGAACCGCGGGCTGGGGCACCGGTTTTTGCGCCATATCGAGCGCTGCGCCCTGCTCCTGCTGCTCATTGACATGGCCGGCACCGACGGCCGGGATCCGCGCGAGGATTATGCGACGCTGCTGCGCGAACTCGAGCTCTACAGTCCCGCCCTGCTCGACAAGCCGCGCCTCATCGCCGCGAACAAAATGGATGTCGAAACCGCGCCGGCGCAGCTGGCAAAATTCAAGCGGCGCCATCCCAAGGTGCCGCTGGTGCAAGTCTCTTGCCTCACCGGCGAGGGGCTGGACCGGCTCAAAAAAGAGCTGCTCAAGCGGGTGGCCGCGCTGCGCCGCAGCGAAAAGAAGTAGCCAAAGGGGTTTATTTGGTTAAAATTTTGGGCCATGTCGTCGGAAAACCGCCCCCTGCTCATGCGTGCGAACCGGTTGCTCGGCGCCTCGCTCGTCGAGCACAACCTCGTGAAGATCGAGCATCTCGAGGCCGCCAACGAGCGCATGCTGGAAGCGGCCTCGGCCAACGATCGCCGCAAATGCAGCGTGCTCGCCATTCTCACCAATGAAATGAAGGTGGTGCGCGAAGAGGACATCCTCCAGCATCTCGTGGAAACCGAAAGCATCGGCCTGGTCGATCTCCGCAATTACGAAATCGCCGACGAACTGCGCAAATCGATCGACATCGGCGACTGCTGGGCGACCTGGACGATACCGTTCGATCACGAGGAAAATTTCTATTTTGTCGCCACGGCCCATTACCTCAGTCCGGCCGTGCGCAACCACTGGGAAAAGAACCTGGACGGCCAGGTGCTCTGGTATGGCGCGACCATCGAGGGGATCGCCGATCATCTGGAAAAGATCGAGGCGGAGCGGGTCCAGCTCGCCGGCCTCGCGCAGGCCGCCGGCTAAGCCCGTTTCACGCCATGCCACTCGGAAAAGTCCAGACCCAGATCGTCGCCAATCTCGAGGAGATGGAGCTGATCACGGCGGAGCAACGCGAAGCGATCGCCGCGATTCCCGGCGAGCCGACCGGCGACGTGCTCGACAAGATGTTGCAGGACGATTACCGGCTCACCCCCTTCCAGATCCTCATCGCCAAGGGCCGGGCGCTGGGGCTCGCACCCTTC
>DASRHD010000166.1:0-5679 GCA_035650695.1 Opitutaceae bacterium | reverse complement strand
GCTGAAGCCAAAAAAATAGCGCGGTCAGGCCAGCACGCATTAGCCAAAACGTCGGAATTTTCCTTTCCGCAAGATTTTTTGAGCCACCTTCCTACAGCTTTGAGCCATGAACCGGCGGCCCGGCCCGGCGCCGGGTTGCAGCGCAAGAGCGATCCGTCCCTGCGTCAGCGAAATTCCACGGGTGCGCCGCCGGTGGTTCACGAGGTCTTGCGTTCCTCCGGCCGACCGCTCGATGCCGCCACGCGCAGATTCATGGAGCCGCGCTTCGGTTACGATTTCAGCCGGGTACGGGTGCATACGGACGCGAAAGCCGCCGAATCAGCCACGGCGGTCGATGCCCAGGCATATACGGTCGGCGCGAACATTGTCTTTGGCTCCCGCGGGGGTGGGGCGGGGAACCGGCATCTGCTTGCCCATGAACTGGCGCATGTCGTGCAGCAGGGCGGCCGTCAATCTGGCGGCGCGCTGCGAGTGGCCCCGGCGGGGGACATCGCCGAAAGCGCGGCCGACCGGGCGGCCGATCGGGTTTTGTCCGGCGAGCGGGCCGCAAGCCAGCCTCGGGCGGCATCGGCCACCGCGTTGCAGCGGCGGCCGGTCACAACGGATCTTCCTTCCGTGGCGCAGTATGAATGGACCGGCACGGAGCAGCGCAAAACCAACACCCGGATGAACCAAGCCTACGTCAGCCTCAGCTACGAGCCGACCACCGGCGACTTCACCTGCAGTTTTCATCTGCGCTGGCGGTTTCCGGCGGCCTGGGCGGAGGCGCGCCGGGCCGGCTACATCGATGATTTTGTCCGGGTGGTGAAAGCGGCATGGGAGAGCAAGTTTCCGCTGAAGAAATATGAGAACGGCACGGCCACGTCGACGACGGCGCGGGTCCTGCTCGATTTCGATCACATCCGCGCGCCGGACATGGAGAACGAAAACGAGTACCTGAACTGGTTGATGAACGACAAGGATCAGTTGCACAATCAGCGTTGGACGATGAACGTTCACAACGATTTCAGCTATCGCGACCGGGTGGACGCACCGAGCGTCCACCTCGATCCGAGCGCCAACACCCCCCAGACGATCGACACATCGTCGTTCAAAGACCGGACCTACACCGGGCAGGGTCAGCAAATTCAGCCTCCGCCTTACCAGCATTATTTCGACAAGGGCATCACGCCGAGCCAGGGCACGGGCGCGGGCGGCAAGTACACCCAGACCACCTCCGCGCACGAGTTCGGACACATGATCGGGCTGGCCGATGAATACGTAATGTCAGCCGACGATTATAACGATCTGAAACGGGCCAAAGGCCAGCCGGCGGCCGACGCCGAGCTGGGCAAACGCCGGACGGCTTCGAACCGGATCGAAAATTCCGGCAATCAGGTCACCGCCGACGCCTACCGGCCCTTCGCCGATTTTCTGCACACGCTCACGGCGGAAGACTGGCGGGTGGGATGAGGCGGCCCGCCAACCGGCGCCTCAATTGCCCTTTCGCTGTTCGTAGACGTCGAGCTGCTCTCCCGCGCGAATTTCATCGGAATTCCAGCGCTCGCCGGGCGAGCCGCCGTCCATCTGGACGGAGTCGAAAAGGATGACCTTGCCCACCAAGCTGGGATCGGCGGCCTCTTGTTTCTTCCGCTCATCGGCGATGTTCTGCTGCAGGAGCCGGCCGGACGAGGTGTTCGACGGCTCATCGAGCAGCTCGAAGTTGGCCATGGAGTTGAAAAAGTCGCGCTTATCCGGGGGCGTCACCTGCAGCTCGATGACATGGTCCACCTGCATGGGGACGCTCTTGGTGCGGGACCAGTTCGGAACGCGAATCCGTCTTTCGCCCTCCTCTCCGACAAATCCCAGGCGATGGCCTCGCTCGTAGACCTCGGCGGGAATGCCGAAGGCGCCGCCGATGCGCAGCGCCTGGTGCCATTTATCGTCCTGGCCGGGGTTGCCGCGGTCGTAGTTTGGATCCGATTGGAGCACGCCAATCCAGCCCTGATAGGTGACCAGGTGCGGCGCTTTCTGCTGGGGAAGCTTGAGCACAAACGGCGGCTTCTTTTTCTTATCTTTGTCGGGATCGGTCGCCGGGTTGGGGACGACGGGGGTGACCGGCGTGCGCTGCTTTCCCGGCGCAGTGGCCGGATTCGAAGCCGGATCGGGCAGGGCGTTGTCATTGGCCGGCTTCGGTCGGGGCAGTTGCGCCGGATCGATCTCCGGCACGGGTGCGCGTTCGATCTTAAGCGCGGTGTTGCCGTTGGTCGCCGGCGGGGCCAGCTCGCCGGGTTGGGACACCGCGCGGGCGCGGCCCCATGGGCCCTCGATCACGTTGCCGCCCTGCCGGGTTCCGGCCAGCGCGCGGTTGGCGCCGGCGAGCGCCTCCTCGGCGGGCGGCAGGCCCTTCGGTCCGGGAAGTTTTCCACCGATGAGCAGCGAAGCGAGGAAGACCAGCAGGTTCGCCTCCACCGCCGTGATGCGCTGGCCGAATTTTTTCGCCGCCGCCTCAATCTCGTCGTCGGTGGTGGCGTTACCTGCTTCAGTGTCGAGGTCGCTCCAGGCGCTGGCGAGGTTGACGATGGTGGAAACGGAGAAGGCGCCGACACTGAGGATCGCGATGGTTGTCAGGGCGGCGGCGAGTTTGCTCACGACCGGCTCGGGCACGAGCCAGAGCGCGAGATAGGCGCCGACCGCGACCGCCAGGCTCACCTGGAAAACGGGGTCGCTCAGGATCCTGACCACTTCCTCGCCGAAATTGCCGTACTTGGTCGACCGCTTCAGCGCATCGGCGATGCGGGCATCCCGAGCCCTGGCCGCGGCGTCTTTCCGGCTGCTGCGTTTGCAGGTGGGCTGCTTCAGCATGGATGTTTCCTTGTCGCTCAACTGGACGTCCGGGCCGTCATAGCCGGATTCGTCACGGCAGCCCTTGTTCAAATTGGCCCATTCCTGGTCGTCCGGCACGCCGGAGCGATCGCCGTTGAATCCGCCCACTTCGTAAATACAAAGTTTTTGTAGGTAAAGCGGCGTGCATTTGGTGGCGTCTTCATCCGTCAACTCGGTGGATTGAGAGCTTCCGCCATCGTCGGGCGCGCCGCCGTCCGCCGTCTCGTCGTGGTTCTGGCGTGCCACTCTGAGCGGAGTCGGAGCGAGGCTCTGCAACGGGCTGCCGTTGGCGCCGCGATGGACGATCTGCTCCGCGGTCTTGTCCGCCACGTGCTCCGAGGCGTCGTTCTCACTTCCGATTTTGAGGTCGGGGCCCGGAGTCGAGGCGGCGCCGGCCTGCTGCACGACGTGCGTCAGCTCGTGGGCGAGCAATTTCCTTCCTTCGGTCGTGGCGGGAGCGTACTTGCCTTCGCCGAAAACCACGTCGTGCCCGACCGCATAGGCATGGGCGCCCACCGCCCGGGCCGAAGCGGCCGCGAGCGGCCCGGAGTGAATGCGCACGCCGCCGAAATCGTAGTTAAACCGGGGCTCGAGGAAGGCGCGGGCTCCCGCATCGAGCGGCCGGCCGGGCGAATTCAAAACCTCATGCACGAGGGGCGGAGCGAGCGAGGCGTTTTCCCGGCCCCAGCCCGCGCGCTTGCGCTGAAGCTTTTTGTTGCGGCATTCGCTGCATTCACCCGCCGCGCCGGAGGCCGCACCTCCGCAGGCACACTTGCGCCGCAGCACCGGTTCTCTTTCCGGCGGGGGAGACGGCTGGCGGGAGCGCGGGTTTTCCGACGACGCTCTTCCGGCGGAGGCTGAAATTCGTTGGGTCGTCATTGCCGGCCTTGAATCAACGGATATTCGGTTCAACCGCGCACGGGAGGTCGCCTAAGCCAGCGCGGCACAGAGGCGGAAAAACGTCGGGTCCTCGCGCCGCGACCGCTCCTCGATCCGCGCGGCGACAAGGGCGTTCGATTTGGCTCCCCCCATCAGATGAGTGTAGCCGAGGCGCGTGGCATGCTGCTGATCGAAGGTTTCACCGACGCCGGGGAAGAGATGCTTGATCCGCACGCCGCGGAAGGGCGACTCCGGATGAAAGCGATGATAGGCCACGCAAGCGGCGAGGAGAAACTGCTCGACGATCATATTGTAGCCTTTTTTGTCGCCGAGGCGGGCCCACGCCGGCTGGTTTTTCGGATGCAGGACCAGGTCGAGGGCAAGCCTCGAATAATGGCGGATAAATCCAATGTTCGAACCGCCAAAAATACCGCAGTTTTCCTCGGGAAAATAAGCCTCATCCCGGGAGCGGGCCCACAGCCATTCCACCGGCAGTTCGATGCCTTCCGCGGCAAAACACCGCTCGATATCGCGCGGCCCTCCGCCATCGTTGACCCAGTGATGATCGGGGTATTCCGGATGCTGGGCGAAGACCGCCGCCTGGGCCAGGGCGGGAGGCAAAGGCTTCCACAAAAACACATCCGTATCCAGATGAACGAAGGGCTGGTCCTGAAGATTGTAAGCCACCAGCTTGCCCAAAGCCCACCAGTCCGTATCGGCGTCGCGCAGGCATTCCAGCTCGGTGGAGACATGGGTGAAGGAAAGGCCCAGTTTGTCCACGAGAAGTTTTTTTCCGGCGTGGTCCGTGACCAAGACCGTTTCCGGATAATGCCGGCGGGCCGCCCGGAGGGAGAGTCCCCAGGCGAGGAGGTGATGCACCGGCTTATGCCAGATGAAGTATTTGTGGGCCTCGAACGGGCGGCTCCAAAATGACCAGACGGCGCGCATGGGAAAGTTTCAGCTCGGTTTCAAATCGCGTTCCGGAGTCGGGGCTTCGCCGCACAAGGTTTCGGGCTTAGCTGCCGCCGCCGGACGAGGTCTTCTTGGCTTTGAAAATGACGTTTCCGGTGGCTCCGGGCGGCGGATTGCCCAGCGGAGTCTGGCTGGCAAGCAGGAGATCGCGAAAAACGCTGGCATCCGGGTTGAGGGTAAAGGTGGTGGTGTCGATATAGATGGCCTGCCCGGACGAGTTCAGGACCTCCAGGTAGGCGCTGAGCGGCGCCGGAGCCGGAGCGGAAGCGTCGGGAGTGTAGGTGAGCGCATAGTAACCGTTGGCATCGGTATAGGCATAGCCATAGGTGGAGAGGAAATTTTTTTGCTCGTCGACTAGGCACACGGTCAGCTTGGCGATCGGTTGCGAGGTGTTGTCGCGGATGTGACCCTGCAGGACCCAGCCGTTGGCCGGCACGGTGGGGACGGCGGTCGCGGCAATGGCGCGGGTCACGCCGAGGACGGAGGTCAGCGATTGTTGGACCTTGATTGAATCGGACAGCGCGACGACGGCAGAATCGGTTGACCCGAATTGGGCGGTCAGGGTGGTGAGTTCACGCTGCTGCTGATTGATTCTCGACTGGCGAATATAAGTGAGGTTGGTCAGCTGCTGCGAGGTTTGGGCGTCAAGGTTGGCCGCCCACGCATCGTTCATCACGATTTTGGCCGTGGCGGCGGAATTTTTGCCGTCGGTGGAGTTGATATTGACGTCTATATTTTCAGCCATGGGTGAGAAGATTGAGGTTTGGAGGAAGCGGCTTAGATGATGATATCTCCGTTGGTCAGAACGGAGGGCAGGATGGCGTACATCGCATTGGAGGCGATGTTGAGCGTGGCGATGTTGAAGAGGCCGAGCGTCAGATTGGAAAGAAGCACCGCCCGGCGGGGCTCCTGGAAGCGGTTGCCGGTCGCGCGGACGGTGAGGCCGGCGAGGAACACGTCGCA
>DASRHD010000165.1:0-13924 GCA_035650695.1 Opitutaceae bacterium | reverse complement strand
CGCGGGCCCGCTGCCGGTCACCGGACAATGGGTGCGGCTGGTCGTACCGGCCAGTGCCGTCGGCCTCGAAGGCAGTACCCTCACCGGCATGGGCTTTAACCTCTTCGGCGGCCGCGCTACCTGGGATGTCGCGGGTAAAGCGGCCTCTGCACCATAGCCCTGCTTTTCACCGCCAGCGCGGGCACCCCGCCGTTTTCCTGGCAGTTTTTTAACTGTCGCGATCGATCAACAGGCTCCATGCGCCCCAAAAACGGACGGTGGCTCGCATCATCCCAGGTTTCATTCCTTATTTTGCGCTCTGCATATACGAATTCGGCATCGTCTGTCGTCCGGCTTTTGGCCAATAGTAGCTACGCCCCTTCTTCAAGAATTGGAACGCGCGGGCGCAGGCGATCAAGGTAACCACCAGGCCAAGGATGGCCGCGGGGAGGTGACTTAGCTTTCGCATTCCTTTCAACTTCCAGAGCCGTCGGAATCGAAATGTCAGAATGCCCGGGAAAAGCCGCCAGAAAAAACGCACGTGCGCCAGGTGCTGGTTGAGGAGCTTCCTCAGCCATTCCGGGTCACTGCGTTCGCGCTGCCTCAGCAATTCCGCCAAATTTGCACGTTCCTCCTGAGGCAGGTTTTTGAGATATTCCACCAGCACATGGACCGAGGTCTGCCCGATCATCTGACGCTTCTGGTTGTTCAACACCTCTGGCATCGAAAGATAGGCATCATAGACATGGGCCGCATCCAGCGCGGTCACCACGCGGCCGGCATCCAGGTTCTCGTTGAAAAAATCGGTGCAAATCGCCGCCTTGAAAAAACCGTCGTCGTTGGCGCTGAGATCGCGGGGCAGATACAAATTCCGCGCGATGCAGGCCCGCATGCAATAAAGCTGACCGCTGATGCGCCCCTCGATGGTTCCGGTCATGCTGGACGTAGCGAGCGAAAGCCGGTCCCGCAGCGTCTTCTTCTTCTTAAACTCGATGCTCTTGTGCTGCCGGCCGGACGAAACACAGGCGCGGGGGGCCTGTTCCAGCGTGGCCAGCAGGTTATAGAGTGTATCGCGGTGATGGAAAATGATGTCAGCATCCATCAAATAAATAAAACGCGTTTCCGGCGCGGAAAACTCATGCACAAAACGATTCCACGCATTATTGCGGCCCGGCTCGGGAATATCCACGACGTGCGTGGTGATGACCTGCGCATACGGATGCCTCCGTTTTAACTGCCGGAAGAGTTCGCTGGCCAGGGCCGCCGTCCGGTCAGTGCAACCGTTGGCAATGCAAAAAAGTTCACAGCGCTCGTGGCGCAACGCCAGTTTCTGAAAAACCGACTGCTGAAACAATGATACCAAGGCCTGCCTGATGGACTCCTCTTCATTCCAAGCCATGATTCCCAATGAAAAGCAGATGGGCCGGGTCTCTTCCTCGTCATTCGGCTTTTCTTCCGCGATACAGGGGAGCGTCATCATCAAACAGACTAGAGTGCTTAGTGATATGCGCTGAGTGGGTAAACACCTCCTGGCTGGATGGACGCCACCCCATCTGATTTGCCCGGGCCTGACGATTGAAAGGGAACTCCCCCCTTTATTTGCCCGCGCCAAGCGACTCGCCGACGGTGCCGATGCAAGGTGTGCTCTCGATGATGCCGTGGGCGATGGCATAGCGTGTCAGCCCGGCGACATCGTGAATATTGAGTTTGTTCATGGCCTCCTGCCGGTGTTTCTCCACTGTTTTTATGCTGATACACAGGTCGGAGGCCATCTGCTTGTTGCCCTTCCCTTCGGCCACCAGTTGGAGCACTTCCCGCTCGCGGGGCGTGAGATGCACGGCGGATTTTTGATTGAGCGGTTTACCTCCCTTGAGGAAAGACTGCCGGTAACGATCCAGCAGTCGTTTGGCAATGGAGGGGCTGAAGTACGCATTTCCCTTGTATGCCTCCCGGATGGCTTTGATGAGATCGTTGGCCGCAGTCTGCTTGATGAGATACCCGACGGCACCCGCCTCGGTCAACTGATGCACATACGCATCGTCGCCATAAGAGGACAGGACAAGTATCTTGGTCAGCGGCGCCTCCTTGCTCATCTGGCGGGTCGCCTCGAGCCCGTTGAGCTGCGGCATCGCAATGTCCATGACCACGATATCGGGCGCCAGTTTCGCGGCCATTTGCACTGCTTGGCGTCCGTTTTCCGCCTCACCCACAATTTCCATGTCAGGTTCGGTTAGCAGTAGCGCATGCAGCCCCTGCCGCACCACCGTGTGATCATCTACCAAAAGGACAGTTATTTTTTTCATATAATAGATTTCGTCAAAACATCGGGATTGGATTCATGCGGGGACGCCAAGTCCTTGCTTCCATTCGGAGCGGCTCCGTTATTCGGCATAAAAGGCTATGGCACGTGCACCTTCGTGATATTCTGGACCTCAGAACCGCGGTTTCTTTTGGCCACGCAGGCGGGCGGCAACCGAAATGGCGGACCATTCATAGGGTTTGGCAGGTTTCGGTTGGGTCTATTGGCCATTCAGCTCAAACAGTCACCTACCTCAAATGCAGATAATCGTCGTTTGATCCTTACTTATGCAGGGTTATCTAACTATGAGCGAGTAGGTCTTCACCCACCATGGGAGCGCGGGAGACAATGCCCGGATGGATTTCCAGCTCTTAATCGGGGGTTCGGGTGCCGGCGACAGCTTGCATCGATCTTATCGAAGTGCAAATAGCAAGGGCCTACCTTTTTGACGGGTTCGGTTCGCCCAGCCGCTGATTTTGGGTGCTTTGCTGGGACCGTTTTGGGTCGGAACCCACTCATGCCGCAGCCACAAGGATGTTACCTTTGGGTGACGAAACAGCATGAGCAAACAAGCATCATCCAGGAGCCGGACATGAAAGTGTTGTTCGTGCACGATCGATTTGGCGCCCTAGGAGGCGCCGAGGCCAGCCTTCTCGCCATTGCGGGAGAACTGGTCAGACGCGGTCACGAAACCGGCCTTCTCCATGGTCCCGACACGGGAAAACAAGAGGACGACTGGCGGGAAGCGTTCAGTCCTTGTTTCCCGTATTCTAAAACGAACGGAGCAACGGATCTTGAGTCCATTTTGTGCGAGTTCAAACCGGACATTATTTTTCTGCACAAAATGGCGGATCTTGCCATGGTGGAGGCACTGACCGCTTGCGCGGTGCCGGTAGTGCGGATGGTTCACGACCACGACCTCGTCTGCATGCGCAGCTACAAATACAATCCGATCACCCGGCACATCTGCACGCGGGCGGCATCGGCTTGGTGCGTTTTTCCCTGCGGCGCCTGCATCACGCGTAATTCCGGTCCCGGGCTTCCGCTCAAGTGGGTCAGTTACGCGGCCAAGCGCCGGGAAATCGCCCTCAATCGGAAATTCGAGCACCTGATCGTCGCCTCGCACTACATGAAAACGGAATTGCTCCGTAACGGCTTTGCGGCCGAGCGCATCGCCATTCAAGCACCCGTGCCACGGATGGCCGACGTGTCATTCAAAAGTTCATTCGACGAGCGGAATCTCATCGTTTATGCCGGTCAGATCCTCCGCGGCAAAGGCGTGGACGTGTTGCTGGAATCACTGGCGCTTCTTACGATGCCATTCGAGGCGGTGATTCTCGGCGAGGGCAACCACCGCACGTATTGTGAACGTCTGAGCCGCCGGCTGGGCCTGCATGACCGGGTGCATTTCATGGGGTTCGTCTCGCAGTCGGAAATCGTACGTCACTATCAAGAGAGTTCCGTCGCGGTCATCAGCTCGATTTGGCCGGAGCCATTTGGCGCGGTGGGCCTGGAGGCCATGCGGTGCGGACTGCCAGTTGTCGGGTTCGATGCCGGTGGCATCAAGGAATGGCTGATTGACGGTGTAAACGGGTACCTCGTGCCATGGATGGACCGCGCGCAGTATGCCCGTCGCATCGGAGAACTGCTCCGGAACAAGGTGCTGGCCCGAAGTCTGGGCGAACGCGGCCGCCAACTGGCCAATGAGCGTTTCGGCTTCTCGAACTATATCCGTGGTTTGGAAGCTTTGTTTGCGCGTGTCGCTGACACGCGCCCCAGCCTTGTTATCCAATGAAAAACGTGCGCTCAAATCAATTGGTCGCCATCGTCGGCGGAAGCGGTGCTGGCAAAGGCTGGCTGGTCGAGCGCCTTGGCCGACTGCTCGGCGAGCAGGCATGTCATCTCTCCTTGGACAGCTTTTATCGCGATCGCACCCATCTTGCCCCAAGTCGACGCAAAGGCCTGAACTTCGATAGCCCGTGCGCAATCGATTGGGACCGTGCAGAAAAGGCTCTGCACGATTGTCAGGCCGGCCGGGCCACACAGGTGCCTCGCTACGACTTCATCACCCACCGCCGGCTGCCCGCGGCCGTTCCGTGGCAGCCCAAACCGTTGGTGCTGGTGGAAGGCCTTTCACTATTGCTGCGCGTGTCCATCCGGCGGTTGTTCAATCTCAAGATCTATCTCGATTGCCCACCCGAACTCCGCTTGCGCCGGCGCCTGCTCCGCGATGTGGCGGAACGTGGACGCAGCGCCGGCGCGGTGAAGCACCAGTTTCGGACCACGGTCATTCCGATGCATGCGCGCTATGTCGAGCCCCAGCAGCAGTGGGCCGATCTGATCCTGGCCCAACCCTTCAGGAAAACGGATGTCCTCCAGCTCGCGAGCCGCCTCTGGACGCTGCTCACCGCCACCTCACCGCTCCAAGCATGGATGCGCGTCCCGTTTCACAGCGAACTGCTCAACCTTTTGGAATGCCATGACAACCCCATTTGACCCAATTCTCCAGCAACGATTCTTCGAACACGTCGCTTCGTTGCAAACGCCGTGGGGCCGCTGGAGCCAGCACGCGCGCCTGCGCTGGCAGCGCCTCGCCTGGCGGCGTTCCTTGGGCGGAGCCGCCTTCGCCAAACGCGCGCTCGATGTGATGGCCAGCTTCTGCGCCCTCTCGCTGCTTAGCCCGCTTTTTCTTCTCATCATGATCGCGGTTCGATGCGAAGACGGTCGCCCGGTGATTTTTGCCCAAACGCGGGTCGGACGGTTCGGCCGTTTATTCAAAATGTATAAGTTTCGCTCAATGCACTTCGACGCCGAAAAACGGCTGGAGGAACTGCTCGCCACGAATCACCACAATCACGGAGTCACATTCAAGATTAAGGATGACCCGAGAATCACCCGGGTCGGCAAATGGCTGCGGAAATTCTCCTTCGATGAGCTGCCCCAGTTCTTCAACGTCCTGCTCGGCGACATGTCTCTCGTCGGCCCGCGTCCACCGGTTCCGCGTGAGGTCGCACTTTACTCGCTTGCCGACCGGCGCCGGCTGGCCGTGCTACCCGGCATCACCTGCATCTGGCAGATTAGCGGTCGCGCCGAGATCGATTTTCCCGGCCAGGTCAGGCTCGATGTGCGCTATATTGAAACTCAGAGCCTCTGGCGGGACATCTGGATTCTTGTCAAAACCATTCCGGCTGTCGCGGCGGGGAGCGGGGCCTATTGATGAAAGCCCTGCTCATCTGTCCTGGCCGGCGGCCCGCGGTTGCGCTCCTCGCCGAGACATGTCCGCTAGCCGTGGCGCCGTTGCTGGCCAAATGCCTTGTCGAATATTGGATTGAGTATCTTGTGGCGCTCGGCGTGCGCGAGATCTTGATCGCAGCTTCCGACCGGCCTGCCCAGGTCAGGGCCATGGTGGGCGATGGCACGCGCTGGGGACTGCCCATCGAGATCATGGCGGAAACCCATGAGCTCTCCACCGAGCAGGCATCTGAAAAATATGGTGTGCCTCCCGATGCCTTGCCCGAGGTAGTCGTGCGGATGGACCATCTGCCCGGCCGCCCCCGACTCCGTCTTTTCGAAAGCTACGCCGCCTGGTTCGCCGGGCTCCAGAACTGGATGCCACGGGCGCAAATGATCGAGCGGATCGGACAATGTGAAGTGCAACCCGGGGTCTGGGTCGGGCTGCGCACCCGTATAGATCCGACGGCCCAACTGATTGCTCCCTGTTGGATCGGCAGCTACGTATCGGTCAACAGCGCTGCCGTGATCGGCCCCGGTGCGATTCTCGAGGATGGTGTCATTGTCGCCGAACGCGCGAGTGTGGTGCAAAGCGTGATTGGGCCGGCTACGTTCGTCGGTCCGAAAAGCTGGGTCGAAAATTCGATCGCCCACCACCACACCCTGATCAATTGGACCACTAACTCGTGCCTGCGCGTACCAGACGCCTTTTGGCTCAGCTCACTGCATCAGCCGCTCACTGTGATCCGCCCAACAGTGCAGCCCCGGCCGATGAAAATCAAAAACGATGCCCAAAAGCTAAGCATCATCCAGCTCGACGAGCTTAGCGCAGCCAACTCGATGCGTTTTCGAGAGGAGGTTCGCGCGGCCTTCTCGGCTCTGCATTCGATCATCGAAGTCGATCTTTCCCATACGCGATTTGTCGACAGTTGCGGGCTGGCCACCCTGTGCAGCTTGCATCGCAGCGCCGGCGATCGCGGCATCAGCCTGAGGTTGTTGAATCCCGAACCGGCCGTCCGACAGTTGCTCGAGCTGACGCAGATGCATCGGTTTTTCGAGATCGCCCGGACCGAACCCTCGTGGCCTGACATGCCGAAACCCGCGATCACACGATTCGCGCCCGTTCCGGCCCTGGTCCCGGCACATTAGCGCAACGTTTCCATGAAAACTGTCCTGCCATTGTTCGTTTTTGTCGACGCCTGCGGCTGGGAAATCATCAAGGATGATCCCTTCGCCCGTGCCGTCGCCCCCTACCGCCACAGGCTCGAATCCATCTTCGGCTTCAGTTCGGCGTGCATCCCCTCGATTCTCTCCGGCCACCGGCCGGTCCGGCACCGCAACTGGTGTTACTTCGTCTATGATCCCGTTCGCTCACCTTTCAAGAACCTGCGGGCATTGCGATGGCTGCCAAAGGCAATCACCAGCCGTCGCCGTTTCCGGCGTTGGCTTTCGCTTTTCGTCAAGGCGCGATTAAAATTTCGCGGTTACTTTGACCTCTACAATATTCCCTTCCGGTACATCTCCCTGTTTGATTTCACTGAGAAAAAGAATCCGTTGCAACCCGGTGGACTCAACCGTGGGCCGAATATTTTTGATCATCTGAAATCCCGCGACATTCCCTATCATGTCAGCGATCCGACGAAAGGTGAACGGGAAAATCTGGACGCATTGTCACAGGAAATCACAAATGAAAGCATCGATTTCGCCTTTCTCTATTGGCCAGCACTGGACGGATTGCTACATCGGGTCGGCAACGATTCACCGGCCATCCCCAAAAAACTCCGGAATTACGAGCAATGGTTGGATGAGCTTTTGGCCACGGCGCACCGGCATTACACCGAGGTTAAACTCTACCTCTTCAGCGATCATGGAATGGCCAATTGCGACGAGTTGGTGGATCTCCAGTCCCGGGTGAAAAAACTCGGGCTCAAAATGGGCGTCGACTATGTCGTTGTTTACGATTCGACGATGGCGCGCTTCTGGTTTTTAAACCAGCGCGCGCGCCACGAGATTCCAAGGTGCCTGGCTCAGGTCCCCCAGGGGCGGATCCTGGCTGATGCGGAGTTGAGGAAACTTGGGACGCTTTTTCCCGACCGCTATTTCGGCGAGATGATTTTTCTGATGAATGAAGGCGTTCTGATCGTACCGAGCCACATGGGCGAACGCCCGATCCGCGCCATGCACGGCTACCATCCCGCCGCGCCACACAGTTACGCGGCGCTACTGAGCAACCAATCGGACATTCCGGCAGATATAACGGCTATTACCGATATGTATAAGCTCATGGTCCGTGATGCGGATGATGCAGGGGTACGGAACCATTCGGCTTATTCTCCGACCGCCGCCGCATTTGCCAGACGGGACATGGATCCACGGGCCAGCATAGTGTCGCCGCGCACGCAAAGCGCCTTTTCTCCCGACTCAAGGTAAATCGATCGGTGCTCCTGGCCGCATAAGTGACAGGTCAGACGTGTAATTGAAGGCATCGTGAGAGTGCGCGGTCAGACATGATATCCGCCGGAGGAAAACCGCCATATGGGGTATATGGCCCCATAGTGGCGGCGGCAGCGGAGGGCTATCTTTCACCCATGAATCTACTAATCCTTCTCCTTGTTCTTTTTCTCCTGTTTGGCGGCGGCGGTTTTTATTTTGGCGGGCCTGCCATCGGCGGCGGAGCCATTGGCCTGGTTCTCTTGATCTGCCTTATCGTCTACCTGATGGGCGGCTGGCGCACGAAAAACTGACCGGATGGGATGGTCGTGAGCGCTGCCCTCAAAAAGTGAAAGAGGCATATGAGTATGGCGTGGCGCAATCGCCTCTCGGATCGATTGAAAAACAATGACTCTTACCGCCCATCGCCAGCCCGCGGCCGCCGCTCCGCTGATGTAATCCTGGCATGATCGCGCTGCCCCCCTTTCCCGAAACTCCGGGGGCTTCGCGCCCGCCGATCCATCCCGCTGGCCAGACAGACGTTTCAGAACAGGGTGGAGTGCCGGACGCCGAGCTGGTGCGCCGTTTTAACGGCGGGGATGACCACGCTTTCGTCGAGATCATTATGCGCTATCGCAAAAAAATGCTTTCGCTCGCACTTTCTCTGATCAGAAACCGCGCCGATGCCGAAGAAATCGCCCAGGATACCTTCGTCCGGGCTCATCGCGGCCTGGGGCGTTTTCGCGGCGATTCATCGCTTTCCACCTGGCTGCACCGCATCGCGCTCAATCTCTCGCGCAACCACTACCGGTATTTTTTCCGGCGTTACCGTCATGCCACGCTCTCGCTCGATACGGCATTCAACGATGACAGCCAGATGACCATCTCCGACCTGATCGCAAGCGATGCTCCGAGCCCTGCACACGCGGCAACGAACCAAGAATTTCTCGCGCATGTCACGGTGTGCATGAAGAAGCTTAGCAACGACCAGCGTGAGATTCTTATACTGCGTAACGAATTTAACCAACCTTACAGCGATATTGCCGAGAAGCTCGGAATCGACATGGGCACGGTGAAGAGCCGCATTGGACGCGCCCGCAAAAATCTTCGCCAACTTCTGGCCGAATCATATGCCGGGGCTCAATCGGACTCCTTGCCTTCCTATCAATGGTTTGAATCCAGCCGGCCCGCCGGCTACTCCGTTGCCACGGGCGGTTGATCCCGATACGCGTGCCGGTCACGCAACCCAATTTATCCTTCCAAAAAAATCATTCACCTTACGATAAATGAATTCGACCGCGCCACTCACCGGCTCACATCTGCGCATCTACAAAACAATCTTCCAGCATCCGGTTTCGCATAACCTGGAATGGCGCGCGGTCCGCTCCCTACTCGGGAAACTCGGCCAAATCACAGAGGAACCCAATGGCAATCTGAAGGTGACACGCAATGGACAAACTCTGGTCTTGCATCCATCCCGCACAAAAGATGTCGCCAAGACGGACGAGCTCATGGCCCTGCGTCACTTTCTCGAGAGGTCGGAGAGTGCACCGCCCGAAACGAACGGAGAAGAGGCCCATTGGCTGCTCGTGATCGATCACCATGAGGTTCGCATTTTCCGTTCTGAAATGTACGATGCGATCCCGCAACGTATCCTGCCGCACGAGCCGGAAGACTATTTTCGCCATGCGCACAACTCGAAGGATTTTTCGCAAGGGAGGGAAAAGCCGGATCCGAACAGCTTCTTCGAACCGGTGGCCAGGGCGCTCCCGGCCTCCGGCCGGCTCCTCATCTTTGGCACCGGTACGGGCACGAGCAGCGAAATGGACCAGTTCATTGCATGGCTGAAACTTCATCACCCGCAGCTGGCCGGACAGATTATCGGCTCGCTGGTTGTGGATGAGAACCATCTGACCGAGGGCCAGCTTCTCGCAAAAGCGCGGGAATTTTATGCGAACGTCCGGGTGGCTTAGCGTCGGGGTGAACCATGGAAGCCGCCTCTCATGGCCGTAAAATTCCAGGATTATTACGAAACGCTCGACGTGCCCCGCGCCGCCTCAGCGGAGGAAATCAAGCAGGCCTTCCGCAAACTCGCGCGTCTCTATCACCCCGATGTGGCCAAAAACAAGGTCGCTGGAGAGGCGAAGTTCAAGGAGATCAACGAAGCCTACGAAGTTCTGGGCGATGCGGAGAAACGGCGGCGTTACGACGAACTCGGCGCGAACTGGCAGGAAGGCGACCGCGGCCAGGCTCCTCCCGGGGGCGGTCATCGTGGCTGGACACACTCAACCCGAAGTGAGTCCGCCTTCGAATTCGATGGCACCGGCTTCAGCGATTTTTTCGAATCGTTCTTCGGTGGCGGACGTGACGGTTTTGGATCGCCCCGCCCATCAGCAGGACGCACGGATAACGAGGAGGAAAAATTTGCGCGCCAAGGCCAGAATGTCGAAGCCGACCTTCTCGTCACTTTGGAGGAGGCCTTGCGTGGTGCGCAGCGGAAAGTGACTTTGCGGCGGCCGGCCAACAATGGACAGAATGATCGCACCGACACCTATCAGGTGCGCATCCCGCCCGGTGTGCGCGAAGGCCAGCGCATTCGTCTCCCCGGCCAGGGCGGGACGGGACTGGGAGGGGGTACCGCGGGTGACCTCTATCTGCGGGTACGCTTTGCACGTCATCCCGATTTCAGTGTGCAAGCGGCCGATCTTTATTGCGATCTCGACCTTGCGCCATGGGAGGCGGTGCTCGGGGTGCGGACAAAAATTTCGACCCTCGACGGCCCGGCTTCGCTCCGCGTTCCGCCCGGCACCGTGGCCGGCCGCCAGCTGCGTTTACGCGGACTCGGCCTGCCGCGCGAAGGCCGTGGTCGTGGCGATCTTTATGCCACGGTGCGGATTCAAACGCCGGCCTCAGTACCGGTGGAAGAATGCGGCCTTTGGGAGCAACTGGCCCGCACTTCCACCTTCAAACCACGAAGCGAACCATGAGTGAGCCGGATTTCTCCGAAAAATACTCCCTGACGCTGGTTCGTATGACTCCGGCGGAGCCCGCGACGTATTCGCTCGAGGCTACCGCCAGCCTGGCTGGCATGCATCCGGAAATGCTCCGGTATTACTGCCGGCTCGGCCTCCTCGGTGAGGGGCGGGCACGGCCGGGGAGTGAACTGATTTTCGACGATGATGCGCTCTATGAATTGCGGCGGCTCGAGCATTACCGCCGGCACCATGGGGTAAACCGAAAGACACTCCGGCTGATCTCCGACCTGTGGCGTGAGATCGAATGCCTGCAGACGGAACTCCGTTTTCGCCGCGGCCCATAAACCCGGCTAGACGGCAATCGTCCGTGCCACCGCCGAAAGATTTTTTCCGATGCCGTATAACACCCCATAACTCCCCGTAGTCGTCCCGTGCACACTCATTGGCATGGACAAGAATCTCCCCAACAATGGCATTTTAACCGAAAATTTCGCCCGCATCGGCCCGGTGACTCGTGAGATGGTGCACGCACGCGCACACGAACTGGCCTTGATCGCCGGTCATGCATCGCCACACGTGTCGCAGGCCGATTATGAAGAGGCAAAACGTGAATTGATGGGCATATCGAATCTGGACCAGCAGGAAATGGTGCTTGATTCGATATCCGAGGCAAAACGCTGGGATACCGTGCCAGGCTCAACCGGGTGCCAAGCGCCGGAGTCCGCCAGCGAAGACGAAGATGACGAGGGCCGAAGCGAAAGCGCACAGCTCGTCGAAGAGGGCATCGAGGAAGCTGAGCGCGATCAAATTCACCAAGCGGCTCGGGCGGCGGAAAAAAGGGACGGACGTGAGCTATGAGTCTTCCGACTCATGCCGGATAGAGGCGGCCCGCATTATCTTAACGTTATAAACAAAATAAAAAAGGGGAAATATGAACAAGGACAATTCCATCGTGGCCATCTATCCATCGCACATGGCGGCCGAGACGGCGATCAAAGAACTGCAGCAATCCGGTTTCGATATGAAGAAACTGTCGATTGTCGGACGCGATTATCACACCGATGAGCATGTGGTCGGTTACTACAATGTCGGCGACCGGATGAAGCACTGGGGGAAAATAGGAGCCTTTTGGGGCTGGATCTGGGGATGTTTATTCGGCTCCGCGTTCTTTTTGATTCCTGGCATCGGGCCGTTGCTCGTGGCGGGTCCGCTCGTCGGTTGGCTGGTCGGGGCGCTTGAAACCGCAGTTGTGGTCGGCGGCCTGAGCGCGCTTGGAGCCGGCTTGTATGGCCTCGGCATTCCCAAGGACAGCATACTAACATACGAGACCGCGCTCAAAACCGACAAGTTTGTCCTGATTGCCCACGGTTCCATAGACGAAACAACCAAGGCCAGGGAAATCCTCAATCGCACCAAACCGGAGAGACTGGATCATCATCTAATAAACGCACCTGCACCCCAAGTTGCTTTAGTTTGAAAAGGGACAATCGTAGATCATGAATCGCGAGACTCATCTGATTGCGCCTGCACTGGAATCGACGGCGCAGGCGCTTTTGGCTTCAGGCAAAGGCCTGTTAGCCGCGGATGAAAGCTTCCCGACCATCGGGAAGCGATTCGCGGCTCTCAATATTCCGTCCACCGAGGAGAATCGCCGGGCCTATCGCGAACTGTTGTTTGCGAATCCCGGCCTGGGCGAATTCATCAGCGGGGCGATCCTGTTCGACGAAACGATCCACCAAAGCACGGCCGACGGAGCCTCCATGGTCGAGACTCTCACCCGGCAAGACATCATCCCTGGCGTCAAAGTGGACGGGGGCACGATCGCGCTGCCCGGCTTCGCCGGCGAAAAAATCACTCAGGGGCTCGACGGGTTGCGCGAACGGCTCGCCGCGTATCGGAAACTCGGCGCACGCTTCACTAAGTGGCGCGCGGTGATTGCCATCGGCGAAGGCCTGCCCACACGGACATGCATTGAAGCAAACGCCCGCGCGCTCGCACTTTTCGCGGCGCTGAGTCAGGAAGCCGGTCTGGTCCCGATTGTGGAGCCGGAGGTTTTGATGGACGGCAACCACACCCTCGCACGCTGCGAAGAGGTCACCAGCGTCACGCTGAACACCGTGTTTGCAGCGCTCTTCGATCATCGCGTCGCGTTGGAAACAATATTGCTCAAGACCGGTATGGTACTGTCGGGCAAGGAGTGCCTGCAGCAGGCTGACGTGGAAAATGTGGCCGCGGCCACGATCCGTTGTCTGCGCCGTGCGGTGCCGGCCGCCGTGCCGGGCATCGTGTTTCTTTCCGGCGGACAAAGCCCTCCCCAAGCCACCGCCCGGCTGACAGCGATCAAGCGCGCGGGCGCCGCGCCATGGGTGTTGACGTTTTCGTTCGGCCGTGCGCTGCAGGAACCGGCGCTCAACGCCTGGCGCGGAAAACCCGAAAATGTGTCGACCGCGCAAACGGCACTGCTCGATTGCGCCCGGCAGAATAGCGCCGCGGTGAAAGCATCCCCGTCGGATCGAAACGAACTTTTGCCCGCATGAGCACGCCAGCGTGCAGGCCCACCGGATAGACAATACTGCCGAAAACGAAACCACCGGGACGACGTGACCAAAATCGACCAAGAAGCCGACCCGCCGGAAAACCCGGAAGGGTGGATGCTGGTGCTCAACGCCGGCTCCTCGAGCTTGAAGTTTGCCGTCTTTCGCACGCGCGGCGCCGTGCTCCACCGCGTCCTTTCCGGCTCGCTCGATCGCATCGGCCAGACCGACTCGGAGTTCAGGGTCAAATCCGGCGTGCACTCAGCCGGCACCTCGCGTCGGGTGGGCACGGCGCACCACGCGAATGGGATCGAACTGATCCTCGCCGAACTAACTAAGCTCTTCCCCGCCTCGGAAATCGCCGCCATCGGCCATCGCATCGTTCATGGCGGCCCGCATTTCACCGCGCCGCAACTTGTGACGCCAGCAATGCTCGCGGCGCTGCGCGCCCTGAGTCCGTTCGACTCCGAACATCT
>DASRHD010000164.1:0-15865 GCA_035650695.1 Opitutaceae bacterium | reverse complement strand
GTGCACGACATAGCCGCCGGCAAAATCGATCGCCTTGATCGGGGCAGCCGGATTGAGCAGCCCGCTCATCCAGCCGTCGACGCCCCAGAGCAGGTGGGCGACGGGAAAATAAACCAGGAACATCCAGAGCACGCTGAAGACCATCACCGCCTTGAACTTCATCCGCTCGGCAATGGCGCCGAGGATCAGCGCCGGGGTGATAATCGCAAACATCAGCTGGTAGATGGCGAAGAGGCTTTGCGGCACCCATTGGGCATACTCCCGGTTGGGGGCGGTCCCCACGCCGCGGAGAAAACTGTGACCGAGGCCGCCGATCACGCCGCCGCCGGGGCTGAAAGCCAGGCTGTATCCACAAATCCACCACAAAATGGAAACCAGGCCGGTAAGCCCGAGACACTGGGCGAGGATGGAGAGGACGTTCTTGCGCCGCACCAGGCCGCCGTAGAAGAGGGCGAGTCCGGGCAGGGTCATGAAAAGCACGAGGGCCGAACTGGTCATCATCCAGGCGTTGTGGCCGGGGCCGCCGCAGGGCAGATTGGTCTGGGCGCGGCCGTCGGTCGGGCGCGGAGCGTTGTTGACGTAGGCCTCGAGGTCGCCGATCCGCTGTTCGAGCGTGGGCGGGGGCAACGCCGCCGCGGTCCCGGCCGCGGCCAATGACAGAGGCAACGCCGCGCAGGCCAGCGCGGCCATAAACAAACGGAAGCTGGATTTCATGGAGGCCGGCACTTTCTCGCATGGGCCGCGGGCGGACAACCTTCAAGCCCCTACCCGCCGCAGTTATTTCTGAATTTTTCAGCTACTAAATATATGCTTATAGCGAGCCGGCGTTCCGCCTAATATCCGCGTGCAAGCCGATGATCCTGCAACCGGTTCCCGATGAAACCGGTATCATCCCGGATGGATCGGTGGCGCCATACCCCGAGGAACTTCGCTGCGGCAGATGAATCTAGACGCCCATCATGGCGCTCAACCTGCAACGCTCCGGCATCGTGCTCCGACCGGAGAGCTCGCGGGTATTTTTCCGTCCCTTCGACATGCCGAACCGCGAACGCCTGATCCGCGTCCTCGCCCGCGTCATGACCCTGCCGGAGGAGGCGGTACGGGTCGAGACGGAGCGGATGCTGAGCGCTTTCGCCGACCGGCATCTCCACCTCCGCGAATACCTCCTGCGGCGCTTCGCCGAGGTGGAGCACGAACTGATCACGGATCAGCCCGCCAGCGAAAACCGCCGGCTGCTCATCGGCGCCTACCTCACGCTGGAATACTCGATGGAAGCGGCCGCGCTTTTCAACCCGTCGGTCGTGCCTCATCCCAACCAATCCGGCGTGCCCAAGGACAGTCTTCGGCTCGTGCTCAGCCTGCGCGCCACCGGCGAAGGCCATCTTTCGTCCATTGTCTTCCGCACCGCCCTGATCGACGGCGACGGCCAAATTTCCGTGACCCCCCCCACTCGTTTTGCCGCGGCGGCGGCGCCTTATCCGAACACCTCATTTGAGAAACGGCTTTTTGCCCGCAAGCTCGCCGAGCTCGGGCTGCTCGATGAATTTGCCTCCTCGGTCCTCGACGAGCTCGACGAGACCTTCACCCTCGAGCAGTTGCGGCCGGCCGTCGATCGCGGGCTGCGCCGCGGGCGCTTCTCCGCCCGTGACCGGCTGCAGCACACCGCCAGCGGCATTCTCGCCCTCGCCCAGTCGAATTACGAGCTGCGCTTCGATCCGGCGACGCGGTTGTCCGAGCGGGTGATTTTTCCCAACACCCCGGCGGAGCGCCGCGGGATCGAAGACGCACGCTGGGTCGCTTTCCGCGAGGAGGAGGGTGGAACCACCTATTATGCCACCTATTCCGCCTACGATGGGAACATCGTCCTCCCCCAAATCGTGGAGACCGCCGATTTCCTGAATTTCCGCATCAACACGCTCAACGGTCCGGAAATTCGCAACAAGGGGATGGCGCTTTTCCCGCGCAAGCTCAACGGCCGCTACGCCATGATTTCGCGTCAGGACGGTGAGAATCTGTTCATCATGTTTTCCGAACTCCTTCATTTTTGGTATGAAAAACGCCTGCTCCTCCGCCCGACCGAACCATGGGAATTCATCCAGCTGGGCAACTGCGGCTCGCCGATTGAGACCGAGGAAGGCTGGCTGGTCCTGACCCACGGCGTGGGGGCGATGCGGCGCTATGTCCTCGGCGCCATCCTGCTCGACCGGGATGATCCCACTCGGGTGATCGGCCGGTTGCGCGAGCCGCTGCTCACGCCGTCGGAGAGCGAGCGGGAAGGTTATGTGCCCAACGTCGTCTACAGTTGCGGGGGGCTGGTGCATGCCGGCCGGCTGCTGATTCCCTATGCGATGAGCGACCAGAGCACCAGTTTTGCCACCCTTTCGCTGGGGGAACTTTTGGCTGAGTTAAGGCACCATCGATCATCCACCTCATGATCAGGCCTGTTCATTCCGAAAAAATCGTCCTGGTCGGCAGTTATCCGCCACGCCGCTGCGGGATCGCTACCTTTTCCGCCGATGTCGTCCGGTCGATCGAAGGTCAATATGCCGACGCCGAATGCCTGGTGGTGCCCGTGACCGACGTGCCGGAAGGCTACGCTTACCCGGCGGAAGCCCGGTTTGAAATCCGGGAACAGGACCCCGCCAGCTATCGGGAGGCGGCGAAGTTCATCAATGGCAGCGGGGCAAAGGTCGTATCTTTGCAGCATGAATTTGGCATCTATGGCGGGCCGGCCGGCAGCCACATTCTCACGTTGCTCCGCGCTTTGCGCGTGCCGGTGGTCTCGCATCTCCACACCATCCAGGATCAGCCCGCGCCGGCGTTCCGTCGCGTGCTGGAGGAAATCGTGCGCCTTTCGGCCCGGACGGTCGTGATGAGCCAGCGTGGTCGGGAACTGATCGAAACCGTTTATGGTGCCGCACCGGACCGGATCGATGTGATCCCGCACGGCATCCCCGACATGCCTTTTGTCGACCCCCATTTCTACAAGGAGCCGCTGGGCCTGGCCGGGCGGAGGGTGATCCTCACCTCCGGTCTGCTCAGCCCCAATAAAGGCATCGAGTACATGATCGAGGCCCTGCCGCAAATTGTCCGGAAGTTTCCCGCGGCCATTTACATCGTGCTCGGTGCGACGCATCCCGTGCAGCGACGCCTGGAGGGCGAAGCCTACCGGCTGATGCTCGAGCGGCTGGTGGATCGGCTGGGCCTGACCCGGCATGTGTTGTTCTGCAACCGCTTTGTCAGCGATGACGAGTTGAAAAAATTCCTCGGCGCCGCCGACGTCTACGTCACGCCTTATCTTGATCCTACCCAGATCACCTCGGGCGGCCTGTCCTATGCCTTCGGCTGCGGCCGGGCCGTCGTTTCCACGCCCTACTGGCATGCCGGGGAATTGCTGGCTGACGGCCGCGGCGTGCTGGTGCCGTTCCGCGACAGCGCGGCCCTGGCGCGCGAAATCAATGCCTTGCTGGACGATGATGTCCGGCGGAGAGAGATCTGCCATCACGCCTATCGGCTCGGCCGCGAGATGATTTGGCGCAACGTGGCGCGACGCTTCATGACCTCGTATGCAGAAGCGCGGCACCGCTCCCTGGCGCGGCCGGCAAGACGGAGCCAGAAGGCGCAACGCCTTCCTCCCGCCGATCCTTCCTGCTGGCTCGAGCCGGAGACGGACGGAAACAGGACGGTCGCCTAGGCGATTATTTTCCCACCGCCGCCAGCAGGTCGCCGAGGCGGAACTCCGTCACCCCCGTCACCGCGTCCGCCGCGCCGTAATAAACCAGCACCGTCTCGCCCTGCTCGACGATGCCGGTGGGAAAAACCACGTCAGGCACGAAACCGGTGCACTCGAAATCGGCTTCCGGGTAAAATATCGGACCGGACAGCCCGCGAACCCGCGAGGGCACGTAGAGATCGAGCAACATCAGGCCGCCGCAGTAACGGCCCACGCGGTCCTCGCCGTGGCGGCGGTCGTTGCCATGGTAGAGTTCGAGCCATCCCTTCGCCGTCCGAATCGGCGGCGCCCCCGCCCCGACGCGTCCCGCTTCCCAGGCCTGCTTGCCGCCATGCACGGGTTGATGACCGCCCCAATCCTTCAGGTCGGGCGACGATGCGATCCAGATCTCCGGCCGGGTGAGCGACGCCGAAATCGAAGGCCGGTGCAGCGCCACGTACCGTTCGCCAATTTTCTCCGGGAAAAGCACGACGTCCTTGTTGTCCGGGCAAAAAATCGTTCCATGCCGCTGAAAGGTGCGGAAGTCGCGGGTTGAGGCCAGCAGGGTGGTCGGACCATGACGGGAAATGCCGACGTAGGTGAAATAATACTTTCCGCCGATCTTGGTCGCCCGCGGATCCTCGACGCCATATTGCTCCAACGGCCCCGCCGGCAAAAACCGTTCCGGCGCGATGCGGTCAATTGAGCGCCCATCGCGGCTTTCGGCCACGCAAAGGTGCGAAACAAAGGTCAGCCTCACCACGCCATCGGCCTTAAACCGCACACTGCGGGTATCCTCGCGGATGATGTCCTCCTCCGCCACCCAGTCGATCGCCACGCGGGCGGTGGCGGCATCCCATCGCGGCAGTCCCACCCAGCCCGGCCGCCTTTGCCGGGGCATCTCGGCCACCCGCACCAACAATCGAACACCCTCCGGGGTCGCCACCACCGCGGGATTGAAAGTGCCCACCACCGTGAGATCATCCTGCGAGGGAGGCACGTCCTCCGGCCGGATCAGGCAGCGGGTAAAAAGCCGGGTAACGTGCATGGCCGACGTCCGTGCAAGTGTAGCCAGAGGAGACATGCGGCAACCTATCCCAATTTCTTCCATGCGCTATCGGATGAATTACCGGTCTGCGCGTCGGGGAGGATGGCGATGGTGCAAAGAATAAGCGTGGGGATCTCGAAAACTTATCGATGCGGCGAAAGGACCGACTGATTCGCGTGTTTGGCATCGACAGTCGCCCCGTTTGTTCTAATGTCCTGACATTCCAGCCTTCACCCCGATGCAGGCCCTCGCTGCGATCTTTTCCGCGCAGGCCAGGCTTTCTGTTCGCCTTGGCCGCGTAATCCTTCTTGTCGCCGGCGGATCTTTTTTGATCCCAAACGCCGCCGCCGTGCCGCCGCTCAAACCCGAGCTGCTCGTTGCCCTGCCGGAATCGGTCGCCACACCGGATGGCATGGCCATTGCCCCCGACGGCACACTCGTCGTCGCCTGCCCCAATTTCGCCGATCTGGCCAAGCCTGCCTGTCTGGCGCGAATCGATGCCGCCGGCCATGCTATGAAATGGGTGGAGGTGCCGCCCCTCGCCAAAACCGGGCGGTCCTGCCCCATGGGAATCGAATTTGGTCCAGACGGTGATCTTTACGTCTGCGACAACCAGGGCTGGCCGGGCAAACCTGAAGGCGCATTTGAGGGCCGCCTGCTGCGGCTGCGCATCCGCGACAATCGCATCGAGTCAACGACCGTCGTGGCGCAAGGCATGGAACATCCCAATGGCGTGCGGGTGCGGGGCGACTGGCTGTATGTCACGGAAAGCTTGATGACGCGCGTGAAGGATCCGTCCGGGCTGCTCGTCAGCGCGGTTTATCGGTTTCGCCTCAACGACCATGATGTCACGGTGACCAACACGCTGGCCGATCCGCAGATCGTGGCGACGTTTTTGAGCGAGAACCGGCACTGCCAGTACGGCGCCGACGGCCTCGTGTTCGATCGCGCCGGCAACCTCTTCGTGGGAATTTTTGGCGATGGCGCCATCTACAAGCTGACCTTTGACGCGGCCGGCCAGGTCGCGAGCAAGGTGGTGTTCGCGCGCACCGACCACGACTACGCCCTGGACCCGCACGATCCCGGTTTCCTGGCGAAAGCGACCCAAGCACGGATGCGGACGACCGACGGCATTTGTGTCGACGAACATGACAACCTTTACGTCGCGGATTTTTCCAACAATGCGATCGCCCGCGTCTCGCCCGCCGGAGAGATTTCCGTCGTGGCGCAAAACGGCGATACGGACGGCCGCCAGGGCGAGCTCAACGAGCCGGGCGAACCGATCGTCTGGCACGGCAATCTCGTCGTTTCAAATTTCGACGCGGTCTTCGGCCCCGACCACCGCGACAAGGTGAATACCCGCCACGATTCTCCCGCCACACTCAGTCTGATTCGTTTGCAATAGTCCCGCTCCCCGGCCGCCCGGCGCCTCCACCGCCGCGCGGGCCAGCTCTCATTCACAACTAACAAAGGTCATTTATGCTGCTCGGCATGGCTTGGATTCTGTTGGCGTCGGTTTTCCTTGGTACGTTCGCGCTCCCCGCCAAGTACGTCAAAAACTACGCCTGGGAAAACACCTGGGGCGCCTTTTTCTTTTTTGCCATGCTCATCGTGCCGGTGGGATTCGCGGCATTGGCGCTGAAGGGATTGGGCGCGACCTATGCGCAGGTCTCGGGCGGCACGCTCCTCGGCGTGATCGCGCTGGGTTTTCTCTGGGGTTGCGGGTTTTGCCTCTGGGGCCACGGACTGGCACGGCTCGGACTCTCGCTCGGTTATGCCCTGACCATGGGCACGATGGCCCTGTGCGGCTCGATCCTGCCGTTTTTTCTCGGCCAGGCCGACCGCGTGGCGACCCGCGGCGGCCTGGTCGTCATTCTCGGCATTCTCATCTGCATCGCCGGCGTCGCGCTCAACGGCGTCGCCGGCATGAAGCGCGAGCGATCGCTGACGTCACCGCCGGCGGCCGGCGCCTCCCCCGCCCCGAAAAAAAACACGCTCACCGGCGTGATCATCTGCGTGCTCGCCGGCTTGTTCTCCTCCGGCTGTAACATCGCCTATCATATCGGCGGCAATCTCGGACACATTGACCGGATCGCCATCGACCAATTTCACAATCCGCCCTGGCTCGCCGGCATCGCCGTCTGGACGTTGATCTTCGGCGGCGGCCTGGTTTCGAGCTTTGGTTTTGCCATCCTCCGCCTCGCGCAGAACCGGACCTGGAAAAACTTCGCCCTGCCCGGCACCGGCTTGAATCTGTTCCTCACCCTGCTCATGGCGCTGGGCCATTTCGCCTGCCTGTTTTTCTATGGGCTCGGCGGCTGGATGCTCGGCGCGCTCGGCACGTCCGTCGGGTTCGCCATTTTCCAGTCCGGCTCGGTGCTGATCGGCAACGCTCTCGGCTTTATGACCGGTGAATGGAAGGGCGCCAGCGCCGAAAGCCGCCGCTGGCTTGCGGGCGGGCTGACCGTCCTTATCGCGGGCATCGTCCTCGTCTCCGTCGGCAACACGCTGCAGTAGCCCGCCATGGCCCGCTATCTTCTGGCCCACGACCTCGGCACGAGCGGCAACAAGGCCACGCTCTTCACCGACGAAGGTCGGTTTGTCGCCAGCCAGACGGTCGGTTACGCCACCCGGTTCTTCAACGGCAATTGGGCCGAGCAGGACCCGCGGGACTGGTGGCGCGCGGTTTGCGAATCGACCCGCGTGCTTCTCGCCCAGGTCCCCGCCAGCGAGGTCGCCGCCGTCACGCTCAGCGGTCAGATGATGGGCTGCACGCCGGTGGACCGCGACGGCCGGGCGCTGCGGCCCTCGATCCTCTATTGCGACCAGCGCGCGACCGCCGAGGCCGAGACGCTGCTGGACCGGATCTCCCTGCCGGAGTTTTATGCCATTGTCGGCCACCGGGTCAGCGCCTCCTACACGCTGGAAAAACTCATGTGGCTGCGGACGCATGAACCGGAGATTTTCCGGCAAACGTTCAAGACGCTGTGCGCGAAAGATTACGTCAACGGCCGCCTGACCGGGCGGCTGGTCACGGATTTTTCCGACGCCTCGGGGACCAATGCCTTCGATCTCACTTCGTTTCGCTGGTCGGAAAAAATCCTCGGGCTGGCCGGTCTCGACCCGGGGCTTTTTCCCGAGGCGGTGGATTCGGCGACGATCATTGGCGAGGTGACGGCCGCGGCGGCCCGGGAGACGGGGCTGAGGGCCGGCACGCCGGTGGCGGCCGGCGGCGGCGACGGCAGCTGCGCGGGCGTCGGCGTGGGCTGCATCAGTCCCGGCAGCGCCTACAATTATCTCGGTTCCTCCAGCTGGATCGCGCTCACGGTGGAGCGCCCGATCGTCGATCCGCAGATGCGCACGATGAACTGGGCGCATTGCGTCAAGGGTTACCTGCACCCCTCCGGCACAATGCAGACGGCCGGCTCCAGCTTCGCCTGGATGCGTGAACAGCTCTGCATGCCGGAAATCGTCGCCGCCGGCGTGGATCAGGACCGTTCCTATGAATTTATTGAGGAAGCCATCGCCCGGACGCCGGCGGGCGCAAACGGCGTGCTCTTCCTGCCCTACCTCTTCGGCGAGCGTACGCCGTGGTGGAACCCGGCGGCGCGCGGCGCCTTCGTCGGCCTCAGCGTCGCCACCCGGCGTGAAGACCTGCTTCGCGCCGTGATGGAGGGCATTACCCTCAATCTCGGACTGATCGTGGACATCTTCCGCGCCCATGTGCCGATCGATTCGGTCACGGTGATCGGCGGCGGCGCGAAAAGCGCAATTTGGCGCCAGATCATGGCCGACGTCTACGATTGCCGGATCGAATCGCTCAACTTCCTCGAGGAAGCCACCTCGATGGGCGCGGCCGTCATCGGCGGAGTCGCGGCGGGGATTTTCAAAAATTTCGACGTCATCCGCCAGTTCATCACCGTCGAGCACACCGCCTCGCCGATCCCGGCGCACCGCGAAATCTACCGCCGCCGCCGCGAACTCCTCGCCGTCACCTATCGCCGCCTCGAGCCGGTCTATGCCGAGCTGGCAAAAATTCAATTACTCCCATGAGAGCCGTCATCGTCTCCGCCCCGGGCAAACTCGAAATCGCCGATCTTCCGCCGCCGCGCGTCGGTCCCTACCAGGCGCTGGTCAAGACCGAGATCGCCGCGCTCTGCAACGCCACCGACTCGAAGCTGATCGGCGGCCATTTCCCCGGCGTCCAGGCCTTTCCGATGGTGCTCGGCCACGAGGACGCCGGCATCGTCCAGCAGGTCGGTCCGAAGGTGCGCAACTTCGCCGTGGGCGACCGCGTCATCGGCGGACTGGTCTTCGAGTTCGCCCAAGCCGGGCTGCACAGTGGCTGGGGCGGTTTTTGCGATTTCACCCTCGTCAACGACCACGATGCCATGGTCGCGGACGGCGTGGCCGATGCCGCGCATGGCTGGTTCGAATGCCATGAGATCCAGCGCAAGGTCGCGGCGGACATTTCTCCCGCCGACGCCGTGCTGCTTTGCATGTGGCGTGAAGTTTACGGCGGCTTCGGAGATTTCAACCTCACGGCCGGCCAGCGCATCCTCGTCTTCGGTGCCGGCCCGGTGGGCCTGAGTTTCGTCAAGTTCGGAAAACTGCTCGGCTTGAAGTGGGTTGGGGTGGTCGATCCGCTGCCGGGCAAGCGTGCGGTGGCGGAAAAGATGGGCGCCGACGCGACCTTCGCGCCGGAAGACGTCCCGGCGTTGCAGCGCGAGCTGGCGCGGAGCCTTGACGCCGTGATCGACGCGGTGGGCAACGAAAAGATCGTCAATCTCGCGCTGCCCCTCGTGAAAATGGGCGGCTCGGTCTGCGTCTACGGCGTCGTCGCCGCGCCCACCCTGCCGGTGGCGAAGGAACTCGGGCCTTATAACTTCAATCTTTACGTGCACCAATGGCCGACGCGCTGGCGCGAGCGCGAGGCGCAGGAACCGCTCTGCGCATGGATCCGCGCCGGCCGGCTCTCCGCCGCGGAATTTGTCACGCATCGGTTCCCGCTTGAACGGATCGCCGAAGCCTTCGCCGCCGTCCGCCGCGGCGAGGTCGTGAAGTGCCTGCTGCAGTACTGATCAGCGCCGGAGCCGGATGGAGAAAGTGTAATGCTCCGGCCGGTAGACGGCGCGGACAAACTCCAGCGGCCTCTCTCCCCGCGTGTAGGTGATGCGCTCCATCACCAGCACGCCATCGCCCGGCGCGATTTTGAGCAACCTGGCCTCGGCGGCCGTCGCCTTCGCCACCCGGATCTCCTCGTCGGCCGATTCGATCGGAATGCGATGTTTCGCCTCGATCAGCTGATAGAGCGAGGCGCTGAAATCCTCCCTTGCGCTGATCCCGAAGGATGCCGGGATTTCCGAGAGCAGATAAACCACGGGAAAAAATTCACTCGTGCCGCGCAGCCGCCGGAACAGCAGCGTGCGCTCGTCCCGGCCCAGGCCCAGCCGCTCGCGCACCGCCGCGGTTGGCGCGTGCTCCGCCACCTCCAGCACCTCGGTGCTCGTCTGCAGGCCCTTGCGCTGCATTTCCTCGGTAAAACTTTTCAGCCGCCCGAGGTCCTCCGTCATTTCCGTGCCGACCACGCGGGTGCCGAGGGCGCGGCGGCGCTCGACGATTCCCTTCGTCACCAGCGTCTCGTAAGCCCGGCGGGCAGTGGCGCGGCTGACGTTGAACATCCGCATCAGGTCGGTCTCCGCCGGCAGGAGCCGCCCCATCGCGTCCCGCCCGGTGGTGCGCTCGATGATGATCCGCTCGATCTGGTGATAGAGCGGCACCGGCGAGGCGGCATCGAGCGCGAAACGCTCGGTCGCGCGAAAGAGCGGTTGTTCTTCAGAAGCATCCATCCCGGCGCTGGCTTTTGCAGGTTTCAGTCAAGCCGGGCGAGAAAAATTCGCCGTTTCCTCCACGATCTGCACCGCGCCGCCGCGCCGGAGGATGCGCTGGGGAAAACCGGCGGTGGCAATGTCCCCGTAATTGTGGCCGGCCTCGGCGGGATAGACGCAAAACGAAACCAGCGGCTCGTCGCCGGTGTTGATCGATCGATGCGCCCACCACGGCGGCACGTAAACCATTTGATGGCGCCGCATCGGCACCGCGGCCTTCAGTCCGGCCGCCGTCTTCATCACCATGAAGCCGGTGCCGCGCAGGCAGAGATAAATTTCTCCCGTCGCCGGCACGGCGTGAAAATGCCCCTTGGTCATGAAGCACTCGTCGCCGACCAGCCCGGGCTGCAGCCGGCTGATGCAGACCATGAGATGACCGCGCTCCTCCGGCACCGGCTTCTCCAGCACCTCATAATGGAGGGGATCGCCGGCGGCAATCAAGTGCTCGAGTGCGGCGGCATCGCGATAATAGCCGCGCATGTCCGAGGCGCGGCGGACCAGCAGGCGGTCCGGCATCCGCATCGTCGCCTCGAGCAGGTCGATTTCGATCGCCCATGGCGTCATCGGCGCGCCGCCCGCCGCCGATGGATTATTGTGCGCGTTCATCGCACCTCCTCGGCCAGACGGGCAAGTTCGTCAAAGCGCGGCCCTTTGACCGGGATTTCAATGCCAAAGACCTCGGCGATGACCCGCGTCCAGCCATGAAGAAAATAAGTCCAGCCATCGATCACGTGGAGCTGGCGCTCCTTTTCCCTGGCACGCGCCTGCCGCAAAAAACCAAGATCACCGCGATAATTGAAATCCCACGCCCAGCCGCGCGGCGGAAAAATCGCCGCGTCGGTCAGGGGCGAGCCGGGCGCGTCCTTGCCCAGGCCGGTGGCGTTGATCACCAGCGAGCCTGGACTCAGGCTGGCGAGGATCGTGTCGTTGTCGGCGGGGTGCGGCGTGCAGTAATATTCCACCGCAAAATCGGCATCGAGCCGCCGGTGAATCGCCGCCATTTCGCCCAGCCGCGCCGGGCTGCGGTTGGACACGATCAGCCGGGCCGGCCGGTCCCTGCCGTGCCACGCCGCCAGCAGGTAACTGGTGATGGCGATCGCCGAACCGCCTGCGCCGAGCACGAAGGTGTCGGCCCGCGTGTTGATCCAGTGCCCGTCGGGAAGAAATGCCTCCAGGGCCAGCCCGCTCGAGATCGGATCCTTGGCCGAGCCACACAGCCGGCCGCCGCGCTTGGCGATGCAGCTGACCTCACCCATCAGCTCGGCATGGGGATCGAGCGCATCAAAAAGGTTGCGGCAGCTGCGTAGCAGATCGATTTTGTGCGTGGTGACGAGCGCGCCGCGCGAGAGCGGGTCGTCCCGGATGAACTCGACCACCCGGCGATAAACATGCGGATCGTCATGCCAGCGGCAGTCGATCCCCTGGATGCCCACATCGCCGAGCTGGAGGAATCGCGCCCACCGCGGGAACACCCGCATGATGGAGGACTGCGCCGTGGTCATGCCGACGAAGTACATGGTCGGCTTGCTCGCAGGGCGGAGCGTGGACACGGTGAAAGCTTCCGGCGGCGCCGGGGCGGGTGGGATGCTGGAAAAACCCATTGTCCGGACAATAGAACCTTGCCGGCGCGATGCAAACCCGCAGTGACGATCCGCGGCCGGGGCCCTCGCCTTCGGAGATGCTCCGGTGCGGTCCGCGGGATTTCACCGGTCGGAATTCCGGAACGCGACCTTCTGGAAAACGATGCGGCCACAGCCCATCTTGGTGGAGTCCATCCCGGCGTGTCTTGCGCCAGGACGGCGCCAGCGATGAAACCTCCGCCCGGCATAGCCCAATTCGATTCAGCGGCCGCCTTCGCGCAGTCGCTTGCCCGGTTTCTCCACGGCCGTGATTTCTCCGGCCTGGGCCAACCGCCGGCGCTGCAATGGCTGGTCCGGCAGAGCGATCTGCTGCCGCGCCGGCAGCGGCTGAATTTCTTCGCCGGCTGGGCCGCACGCGAAGGCATTTCGCCAGGCAAAATCGAGATGGTCAATGCCCACGCCGTGGCCGAATGGCTGGCCGGACTTTATCCCGCGCGCCGCTACCCGGCGGTGATGATCGGATCGTCGAACGGAGCCCTGGTGCACCTTTGCGCGGCGTTCGGCATCCCCTGGCTGCCGCAAACCTTCCTCACCGTGATCAAGCGCCGGCATGATCCGGATGATCCGATCCGCGCCCTCGAGCAGGAGCGGGAGACGGCCCAGGTTTTCCTGGCGCTGAATCCCGACGTCCAGCTTCACCAATTTTTCGATCCCAATCAGGACCGTCTGACCCTGGCCCGCCTCGCTTATTTTCGCTCAAAGTTCCTTCGTCTGCCGCCCGCCTACACGCAGTTTCTCGCCGACCGGCTGGAACCGGGCGGCCGCATCATCATCGCGGACTGCGGCCTTCGCTGGCCGACGACGCGGCTGGGGCCGCGCCACCGTTTCCAGTTTGGCGAGGTCGGCGGCGCGACCGTCGAGGAATATTTTCACGGCGGCCCGCGGGTGGAGGCGGCCTTGCAACGCCATGGCCGGCCGCTGCGCCGTTGGCAGCCTCCGCCGCCGAACGGCGAAAGCCCGGAGGCGGAATGGGGGTTCGAGCCGGCCCTGGGCAATGATCTTGCCGATTTTGCCCGGACCCGCGGCTTCCGCCTGCAGCGGATTTCCTTCGATGCACCCGAGCGTCCCAGCCCTCTGGTGGCCGATTTCCACCGCTCGTGGCACCGGGAACGCGGCCTGCCGGGCAACCGGTTGGTCATCGAGTCGTTCATTGCCCATGATCCCTACCGGTGCCTCCATGCCGGCGCGGTGCCGTTCTGGACGGTGTTCAACATGCAGCCGTCGCTCAACGCGGTGAACCGCTACCTCGACGAGGGTGAACCGTTTGACGAAATTTATCTGATGCTTTTCGCCCATGGGGTGGACGCGGTGGGCCTGCCGCCGATCGACGCCTGGCACGCCGTCCTCCGCCGGGCGCGGACGCGCGGCGCTTTTCTCGGCCTCACGCCCGACACTTATCCGGCGCATTTTTCGCATTACGGCCGCTACAGCCGCGAGCTGCGCCGACTGGCACCGCCCCTCGCCATGCCGAAACCCCTGCCCATCGACCGGCTGGAGTGGCTGATCAGGTCCTTCGGCCCGTCGCACGAAGTGCAGCTGGTCGCGGCGTGAGCTTTTCCGAGGCGGGGTTGTGGGCGCGGACGGCAGGGCTCCGCTTAAATCGACCTGGCACTTGCCTGCGCGTCCCATCATCATCTCTTATTCCGCATGGAAATTAGAAGGAATGGCTCGCAGCCATCCGGAAAGGGACCGGCCGATTGGTTCACCGGCACGGTGCGGATTGATCCGCTTTTTCAGGCCGCCGCGCCGGCGCGCGTCGCCTGTGCCACCGTCACCTTCGAGCCCGGCGCGCGCACGGCCTGGCATACCCATCCGCTCGGCCAGACCCTGGTTGTGACGGCCGGCTGCGGCCGGGCCCAGCGCTGGGACGGGCCGATCGAAGAGATCCGGCCGGGCGATGTGATCTGGTTTCCGCCGGGCGAAAAGCACTGGCACGGCGCCGCGCCGACCACGGCCATGACCCATCTCGCCATCCAGGAGCAACTGGACGGCAAGGCCGTCGAGTGGATGGAAAAAGTCAGTGACGAACAGTATCCAGCGTGATTTCCGCCGCCTTTCACGGCTCAGGCGACTGCCGATTGACGACCCGACATGAACCCGCTCGAACGATGGCAGGATTTTTATATGATCGTCGGATCATCGGCCGGCGCATTGATCGGACTGCAGTTCGTCGTCATCACGCTCATCGCCGAAATGCCGGTGACGCGCAGTGACGCGCAGACAGGGCATGCCTTCACCACGCCGAGCGTGGTCCATTTCGGCGTCGTGCTCCTGCTCTCCGCGCTGATCAGCGCGCCCTGGAATGAAATCGAGTCGGCGGCAATTCTCTGGGGCCTGATTGGCCTTTGCGGCATCATCTACACCGCCGTCGTGGTGCGGCGCATGCGCCGGCAGACCGCTTATCTGCCGGTGTTTGAGGACTGGCTGTTCCACGTCCTGTTTCCGCTTGCCGCTTACCTGGCGCTGGCGGCCTCGGCGCGCCTGGCCCTCTCGCAGGCGCGCCCCGCGCTTTTTTCCGTCGCCGCCTCATCATTGCTCCTTCTCTTCACCGGCATTCACAACGCCTGGGACATCGTCACCTACCAGGTCTTTGTCCGGAAACGGAAACATCAGCAGGCCGAGCAGGCCGGCGAGTTGAAAGATTAACCGCGGGGCGCCCGCGGCGCCGCGCCTCCTCCGTTTTCTCCGGAGGCAAAGCCGGGCGAGCCCCCGCAAGGTGCGCACCGGAACGCCCGGATGGCGGTCGCGAAACGCCGGCGGTATGCTCCGCCGATGCCCGTGGCGCCGGCCGGCGATCGGCTTGCGCGCGGTCCGACCATGCTGGTGGTTATCGGTATTCTCCTTCTCGTGCTCGCCATCGTCGCCACCTTGTTCGGCTTCGGTGCGGTGGGGGCGGTCTTTCTGATTATCGGGGTCATTCTCATCGTCGCCCAGACAACCGGGCGCAAACCCCGGGCCGGGGTGAAATCGGGCGGCCCAAGCGGCGGGCGGGAAGAGAAAATGTTGGGCTAAATCCCCTTGGCCCGGCCAATCGGGCTCAGCCCGCATCGGCGCGGCTCCCGGTCCGGAAGGCTGCGGCGTAACCCGACCGCAACATTCGTAACTCCATTATTACAAACATCGCGTGGTCAATTTCGCTCCGGCGCGGTCAAGTCTGGGTGATAACCCCGGTCGACGCCCCGGCGGATGTTCGCCTGAGCGGCCCGGTGTATTCAGTAATTAATTACAAAATCAAAGGAATATCATGAAGACAGACTCGCCCCACCACCCTTCCACCGCCGCCCGCTTCGCCGCTGCTTTTGCCGGCGCCCTGCTCCTGGCCGGCACGGCCTTGCCGGTCGCGGCCGAAATGCCGGAGCACGGCTTTGGCCACGGAACGGTTGATCATGTCCTGCTCGTGTCGGTCGACGGATTGCACCAGTCCGACCTGGCCTGGTATGTCCAAACCCACCCCAGCTCCACCCTGGCCGCGCTGATGGCGCGCGGCGTTGATTTTTCCAACGCGAGCACGCCGTTCCCCTCGGATTCGTTTCCCGGAATGATCGCCCTGGCGACCGGCGGCGACCCGCGGGCGACC
>DASRHD010000163.1:0-7862 GCA_035650695.1 Opitutaceae bacterium | reverse complement strand
CCTCTACGGCTGCCGCGAATCCCTCGCCGACGGCATCAAGCGCGCGACTGACGTCATGGTCGCCGGCAAAGTCTGCGTCGTCTGCGGTTACGGCGACGTCGGCAAGGGCAGCGCCCACTCGCTGCGCGGCTTCGGCGCGCGCGTCATCGTCACGGAGATCGATCCCATCAACGCGCTGCAGGCCGCGATGGAAGGCTTTGAGGTCACCACGATCGAGGACACGCTCGGCATCGGCGACATTTACGTCACGACCACCGGCAATTGCGACGTCATCACGCTCGACCACATCCTCAAGATGAAGGACCAGGCGATCGTCTGTAACATCGGCCACTTCGACAACGAAATCCAGGTCGACCGCCTGTACAAGGCGCCCGGCGTGAAACGCACCAACATCAAGCCGCAGTACGACATGTTCACCTTTCCCGACGGACGCAGCATTTACCTGCTGGCCGAGGGCCGCCTCGTGAACCTCGGCTGCGCCACCGGCCATCCGTCGTTCGTCATGTCCAACAGCTTCACCAACCAGACCCTCGCGCAGCTCGATCTCTGGAAGAACAAGGACACCTACAAGGTCGGCGTCTACCGCCTGCCCAAGCACCTCGACGAGGAGGTGGCGCGCCTGCATCTCGAAAAAATCGGCGTCAAGCTCACCAGGCTCACCGAGAAACAGGCCAAATATCTCGGCGTTCCCGCCGACGGCCCGTATAAACCCGAGCACTATCGCTACTGAGCGAACTGGAAAACAAGGTGAAACGCGACCTCCGGGCGCGTGCTTGAGCGCGTCGTGGACGCCGCGCTCCACCTATTCAAACAAACCTGAATGGGAACACAGAGGTGCGGGAGGAAAGAGAGTCCGCAGAGGACAAGCTCTGCCTGCTTTGCAGGTCTTTGCGTTCTCTGCGTTAAAAAATTCGGAGTTATTGCTTAGCCTGTTTCGTCACGACCGGTCGCAATTCGCGTTCGCGGCGGATCCGGTCGAATTCCAGCACCGACGGTTAAGGAGGCGGAACCTAACGACGTTTACCGGCTCACACCGGCGCCGCCGTGCCGGAATTGACCGGCTGGTTTTTGCGGACCCACTCGTTGATGCCGCCCTTCATGCTGCGGACGTTCCGGTAGCCCATCGACTTCAGGTAGAGCGTGGTGTACTTGGAAAATTTGCCGATACCGCAGACCATCACGATCGGCGTGGCGCGATCCTCCGGCAGTTCGCCCGCGCGCGCGGGCAGGTCCGACTGTGGGATGTTGATCGAGCCGGGAATGTGCACGTCGGCAAACTGCCCGGCCGGGCGCACGTCGACCACCACCGGCTTGGCCGCGCCGGCCAGCTCGGCGCCGAGGGCGGCGGGTGCGACGGAATCGTAGGGATTTTTCAGGTTCTCCAACATCGACTCGAGCAGCTGCTCGTTCTTGCTGGGAGCCGCAACCGCGGACGGCGTGGCGCCGTCGCCATTGACCGTGGCCGGAGGGCAGAGATCGGGGAAGTGGCGGCAGACGGATGAGGCGTACTTGAAAATGTTGTCCGGAAAAATCACCACGGCGATGACGCCGGGCTCGTCCGGCACGAGCTTGAGGGCGCCGGCCAGCGCCATGCCGGAACTCGGCCCGGCGATGATGCTTTCCTCGCGATTCAGGCGCAGGCAGAGGTCGAAGGCCTCACGGTTGGTCACCTCGACCTCGCCATTGTATTCATTTGGTCGATACAATTTGGTCTGCGCCAGCTGGCGCTTGCTGCGCACGCCGGGAATGTCGTGTCCGTCCTCGGGATAGACGCCGAGGACCTTGACGTCGGGGCGCTTCTCCTTGAGGAAGCGGCCGGTGCCGGTGATGGTGCCGCAGGTGCCGAGGCCGGCGATGAAGTGCGTGACCTTGCCCTGGGTTTGGCGCCAGATTTCCGGGCCGGTGGTGCGGTAATGGCCGCCCGGATTTGCCTCGTTGGAATATTGATCGAGCAGGATGTAGCCGGGCTGGGCCGCGGTTTCTCTCGCCGTGGCGATGGCGCCCTCGGGCGCACCGGGGGCGGGGCAGAGCGAGTCGTCAAGCTCGACGACCTTGGTGCCGAAGAAGCGAAGGACCGTGCGTTTCTCCAGCGGAATGGCGGCGGAGAGGGGAGTTTCCAGCGTGTAGCCCCTGGCATTGCCGATCATGGCCAGGCCGAGCCCGGTATTGCCGGAGGTGGCCTCGACGAGCTTTTTGCCGGGCCCGAGCACGCCGCGTTCCTCGGCATCGCGGACCAGGTTGGCGGCGACGCGGTCCTTGACCGCACCGAACGGATTATACCATTCCAGCTTGGCATAAATCTGCGCATGCTTGAACGGAATCACCTTATTAAGACGCACCAAGGGGGTGGGGTTCTCTTCGCTGGACAAGAGACCAAGAATCGAATCGTATACTCGGATAGCGTGATCGTTGGGCATTTTTCTAAAACTTATCTATCAGTAGAAAAGCATGTTACATGAGTTCTATCAGCAAACCACCTAATTAAGTAAAGATTTGATTGGCGATTATTCTTAGACCCATTTTATTCTCAATGCAAATTTTCGCATGAAGACCAGCGACAAACTTTGGAAGGATCGTCTGAAAGGCAAACTGCCGGAGCAACTGGCCGGTGAAATCGATCAATTCGAAACCGAGATCGAGCTGCGCAAGCAGGGCAAGATTGAGGAAAAGGTTTTTGCCGAGACCCGGCTCCGTCGCGGTGCCTACGGCCAGCGTTACGACAACGGCCACCGCTATGACGGCACCGAGAGCCGCCAGCTACCCTTTGCCGAAAAGCCGACCAAGGGTCCGGGCACGATCTGGGACGCGCCCGGCATGCAGCGTATCAAGGTTCCCGGCGGCGGGCTCACTCCCGAGCAACTCGAGGTCATGGCCGAGCTGGCCGAGGAATATTCCGACGGCATCGCCCACGTGACCACGCGGCAGGATTTTCAGCTCCATTTCATCCACATCGAAAATACGCCAACGATCATGCGCCGGCTGGCCCAGGTCGGCATCACCAGCCGGGAGGCCTGCGGTAATGCCGTGCGCAACGTCACGACCTGCCCGATCGCCGGGGTCTGCCATGACGAGGCCTTCGACGTCACGCCTTATTCGATCGCGCTGGCCTGGTTCCTCATGGGCCACCCGGACACGGTGGAATTCGGCCGCAAGTTCAAGCCGGCCTTCAGCGGTTGCGCCCAACACGCCTGCGGCCTCGCCCAGATGCACGACATCGGCTACATCGCCGCCGTGCGCGAGGTCGATGGCAAGCTCCAGCGCGGCTTCAAGATCGTGGTGGGCGGCGGACTCGGCCCGGTGCCGCGCCAGGCCCGCACGCTTTCCGAATTCACGCCGGTGGAGGAAATGCTGCCGCTCACCCAGGCGGTCTGCCGGGTCTACGCCAAACACGGCGAAAAAAAGAACCGAAACGCCGCGCGCATCAAATTTCTCGTGGATAAATGGGGCATCGAAAAATTCCGCGAGGAGGTCTTTGCCGTCCGCAAGGAACTGCGCGAAGATCCGCGCTGGCTCGGCATGCTTCAGGGCATCGAGGACGCCGTCGAGGGGCCGCTCCATCCGCCCGGCGAATTGCCGGCGGTCAACGGCAACGATAAGCTCCGCGAATGGATCAGGAGCAACGTCCGCGACCAGCGGCAGAAAGGCTACGTCACCGCGGCCATCACGCTGCCGCTCGGCGACATCACCGCCGACCAGCTCCGCGCCCTCGCCGACATCGTTCGCAAATACACCCGCGGCACCATCCGCACGACGGTTGAGCAGAATTTTCTCCTCCGCTGGATCAGCAAAACCGACGTGCCGGCGCTCTATGCCGATCTCGCCGCGATCGAGCTGGCCCAGCCCGGCGCCAGCAGCATTGTCGACGTCACGGCCTGCCCCGGCACCGACACCTGCAAGCTCGGCATCTCCGCCTCGCGCGGCCTTGGCGGCGAGCTCCGCAACCGCCTGCTCGAAAAAAGCTACCAGCTCGACGAGGCGATCAAGGGCCTGCACATCAAGGTCAGCGGTTGCTTCAATTCCTGCGGCGGACACCACGTGGCCGATCTCGGTTTCTACGGCGTGAGCCGCACCGTCAACGGCTACAAGGTGCCGCACTTTCAGGTTCTGCTCGGCGGGCAGTGGGAAAACAACGCCGGCTCCTATGGCCTGCCCATCATTGCCATTCCCTCCAAGCGCGCGCCCGAGGCGGTCGATCGCGTGACCGAATTCTACGTCAAGAATCGTCAGAAAGACGAACGTTTCTATGAATTCATCAAACGTGTGGGCAAGAGCCCGGTTCGTGAGCTGCTCGAACCGCTCAACCAGAACTTACCCGCCCACGACGCAGACCCAACTTTTTATTCCGACTGGGGTGATCCACGCCAGTACAGCATCGGCGACATCGGGGTGGGCGAGTGCGCCGGCGAAGTCGTCTCGCGCTATCAGTTCGAAATGACTTCCGCCGAACGGCTCGTTTTCGAAGCCGGTCTTCACCTCGACCGCGGCGAGACGCAGACCGCCGGCGAGACGGCATATGCCGCGTTCCTCCGCGCCGCCAAGGCGCTCGTGCAGATGCAGTATGACGACGTTTCCAACGATCCCGACGAGATCGTCGCCGAATTCAAGGAGCGCTTCTTCGACACCCAGCTCTTCCATGATCCGTTCGTCGGGCCGAAATTTGCCAACGACTTCTTTGCGGCCCATGCGGCACGCGGCGAAAAATTCACCGCCGATACCGCGCACCAGCGCATCACCGAGGCCCAGCTCTTTATCGAGGCGGTGCACAACTGCTACAACAAGCTGCGGTCCACACCGGCGCCGACCGCAGCCAAAACCTGAGCGGCCTAGTTTCTCATTTTCCCGCCATGGAACTCCAGTACCTTGTCACCAAGATTTTTGTCGACGGCGAGCTGAAGCTCGACCCGGCGCGCGTCGTGAACGTCTTCCACCGCTGGGTGGCGCAGCAATCGCTGCCCGGCATGCTGGTCGACGTGGCCGAGTTGCTGCATGTGCCGGCCGGTCCCGGCGTGGTACTGGTCGGCGTCGAGGCGGATTATGCGCTCGACCACACGGGCAACCGCTGGGGGCTGCTCTATCGTCGGAAGACGCCGGTGGCGGGAACCAATGTCGACCGGGTGGAGCAATCGTTTCGCGCTGCCGCCGCGGTGGCGCGGCTGCTTGAGGAAGAATTTTCTGGCGAACTTAAATTCAGCCGGAGCGAATTCGCCGTGGTCGTGAACGATCGCGCGCTCGCGTCCAACACGGCGGAGACCTTTGCTGCAGCCAAGCCGGAACTGGAAGCCTCGCTGAAAGCGCTCCTCGGCCACGGCAATTTCAGCCTGACGCCCTTGGACAGCGATCCGCGCCGCCGCTTCGGTGTGCTCGTCACCTCCGCCGCGCCCTTCGATCTCGCCGCGCTCGCCCCGGCCAAGGCATAGGTTCACATTTTTGCGGCGCGGCCTCCGGTCCAGCGAAAAGCACCATTCCCGGAAACCTGGCGGAGAGAGGGGGATTCGAACCCCCGGTACGGTTTTACCCGTACAACGGTTTAGCAAACCGCCCCTTTCGGCCACTCAGGCATCTCTCCGAAACAGGAAGGCAGAGAGAAACTGGGCGGCGCGCCGAGCGCAAGGCGGTTTTTCGCCGCCGGCGGCATTTCAACTCTCGTCGTCTTCCTCGATCGGCCGCTCCAACTCCCCGCGGCATTCATGCATGACGCGCAGCCAGATTTCGCGCAGATCGAAAAGGCGGGGCAGGGCCTCTTCCCGGAACGCCGTCACGGCCCGATGGCGGGCCGCTGCGTTCTCATCGAGCAGGGCCAGGACGGTGTTAAGTTCCCGCAGGGCCCGCTTAAAAAGGCTGATCGCCATCGCATAATCCCCGAGGTCCAGAGCCTGAATGGCCAGGGTGGATTGCTGCTCGCCGCGAAACAGCGCGGCCTGCGCGGCCAGCCCGGTGGGCTGACTGACCTTGTCCGGATCGGAGGCCAGCCGGAGCCAGTCCCGGGTGAGGAGAAAATAAATCGCCTTGGTGGCAACGAAAACCGGATTCTTGTGCAGCGTGTACGGTTCAAACTCGGCATTGGCAGCCTCGGCGGAAACGGGGTCAAGCGCATCATCGGCACTCCCATCCTCCGCTCCCCAGACGTCTTCATCCCAGCCCATCAGGTGCGCCACTTCATCGATGCGATCCGCCTGGCCTTTCAGCCGCTCATAGTGCGATAGGTAGCGGCGAATGACCTCGTCCTGCTCGCGTAAATAGTTCTCCCAGTCGAACTCATTCCAAGCCAGTTCGCCACGCTCATCCCATTCGCCTTCGGGAAGGCTGTCAGAATCGAAATCGCTCATGCTGCTGTAAAAAATATATGCGCAGCAACCGCCTAAACGCAACGAAAAATCCGGATTTCATGGGCGCACATCAGCAAAATTTTTGCGGATTGAAGCAGGGGCGCGCGCTTAACTAAAGTAACTCCCTGATTATGCCGGAAACGCATTACGAGAACGTGTTTTTTTCCGGACGCGTCCAAGGCGTCGGTTTCCGCTATGCCGTGATGCAAGTGGCGAAGGAGTTCGAAGTCGCCGGCAACGTGCGGAATCTGACAGACGGCCGCGTGGAGCTTGAGGCCGAAGGCACGTCGGAAGAGATCCAGGCATTTGTAGCTGCCATCGAGGAGCGCATGCACGGCTACATCCGCAACATTGAGCGCACGGCGCGCCAGCGCGAAGCGCAATTCATTGGCTTTCAAATCAAATAGCCAGGAGGACGAACAGCTTAACAAATTACCCTTGCGCGGGCCCGCCAAATTCTTTTCTTATAAAAGTTTATCTGTATAGTAAACAAAAGATGTCGACGCCGGAGAACATCCATCCCATTCATGATCAGCTTCTTTCCAGAACGGAAAAGGAGTATCGGCTGCATCAGCGGGCCAGGGTGATATGGCTTTACGGATTGAGCGGTTCGGGCAAGAGTACGCTGGCCAACGGATTGGAGCGGCGGCTTTGGGCGGACGGCCTCACCACCCATCTGCTCGATGGCGACAATGTCCGCACCGGCCTTAACCGCGATCTCGGCTTTAGCGATGCTGACCGCGCCGAGAACATCCGTCGCGTGGCCGAGGTGGCAAAACTATTTGTGCAGGCGGGCGTAGTGGTGATCGCAGCCTTCATCACCCCGCAGCGAGCCTTGCGGCAGATGGCACGCCAGGTGGTGGGGGCGGAGGATTTTCTGGAGATCTATGTCGCGGCCTCTTTCGAAGCCTGCGCGCGGCGCGATCCGAAGGGGCTTTATGCCAAGGCGGGGGCGGGAAAAGTGGCGCAGTTTACCGGTCGCGATTCGGCCTTTGAACCGCCGGCGCCGGGGGAAGCCGCGCTGGTCGTCGATACGGAAGCCGGCCCGCCCGAGCAATCGCTGGAACAGCTGTGCGCGTTTGTCCTGCCGCGCCTTCGCCTTTCATGAGCTCTTACAATCTCACCCACCTCGCCCAGCTCGAACATGAGGCGGTATTCATCATGCGCGAAGTGGCCGCGCAGTTCGAGCGGCCGGCCCTGCTGTTCTCCGGCGGGAAGGACTCCATCGTGATGGTGCGCCTGGCGCAAAAAGCATTCTGGCCGGCAAAATTTCCCTTTCCTCTCGTCCACATCGATACCGGACACAATTTCGACGAAACCATCGCCTTCCGCGACGAACTCGTCCGCCAGACCGGCGCGCGGCTGATCGTCCGCTACGTCGAGGACACGATCAAGGCCGGCCGGGCCGCCGATGAAAAGGGCCCGAATCCCTCTCGCAACGCCCTCCAGACCGTCACCCTCCTCGACACCATCGCGGAGCATAAATTCGATGCCTGTCTGGGCGGCGCGCGGCGCGATGAGGAAAAGGCGCGGGCC
>DASRHD010000162.1:0-6267 GCA_035650695.1 Opitutaceae bacterium | reverse complement strand
TCCCAGCCGGCCGGCGCGCCCAAATCCTGACCCGTGCCGCGTTTTGGCGTTTTTTCCCTTTGGTTTGGCCGGGCCGTTCTGCTCGCGGTGGCGTTCGCCATGGCTGCGCCGCTCGTGCGCGCCGCCGAGGTCATTCCGCCGGCACCGACGCAGTATTTCAACGACTATGCCGGCATCGTCTCACCGGACGCAGTCGAGGCGCTGAATCAAAAGCTGGATCAATTCGAGCGCGACACCTCGAACCAGATCGTCGTCGCCATTTTTCCGCACATGCAGACGGATTCCTCAATTGAGGATTACACCGTGCGGGTGGCGCAAAGCTGGCATGTCGGCCAGAAGGGGCGCGACAACGGAGCCGTGCTCTTCGTTTTCGTGGCCGAGCACAAGGCCTACATCCAGGTCGGCTACGGCCTGGAAGGTTCGTTGCCGGACGCGACCTGCTTTCAGATCATCGAACATGACATCAAGCCGCGCTTCCGTGCGGGCGATTACGCCGGCGGACTCAATACGGCGGTGGACGATATGATCGCCGCGACCCGCGGCGAATACAAGGGCACGGGCTCGACGGCGGACGATTCAACCGATCAAAATAAATTACATCTGTTCGGGTTTATATTTTTTGCGGCCCTGGTTCTGTTTTCCGTCTGGTCCAGCCGCCGGCGCTCGCGTCTTTACGGCAGTTCAGGCAGCAGTTCTGTTTGGTTTGGCGGAGGTGGCTGGGGCGGCGGGAGCGGAGGTTTCGGCGGCGGTGGTGGCGGAGGATTTTCCGGGGGCGGCGGAAGCTTTGGCGGCGGCGGCGCAGGAGGAAGCTGGTGACATGAAGACACGTCACTTCCTCAAACAGGTTGAGCACGACCGCATCGTGTCGGCCATTGCCGCGGTCGAGCGAAAAACCTCCGGCGAACTGCGCGTCCTCATTTACCACAAACCCGCCGAGAATGCCGTCGCGGTCGCGGAAGAGCAATTCGCCCGGCTCAAGATGCACCACACGCCGCACCGCAACGCCGTGCTCCTCCTCGTCTCGCCGCTTTCGCATACGTTTGCGATCTACGGCGACAAGGCGGTGCATGAAAAATGCGGCGAAAACTTCTGGCGCGAGGTCACGGCAGCGATGGAGGCCTTTTTCCGGCGCGGCGAATTCACCGACGGCATCATCCATGGCATTGAGCGCGCCGGACAGCTGCTGGCGGAGCATTTTCCGCGCTCGCCCGACGACCGTAATTCGCTGCCCGATTCCGTGGTGGAACGCTAGGCGCCGCCCATCGCCGCCTGGCAGCGGCCCAACAATTCATTTTCCTTCCGGGCGCGCAGCAGCGGCTCAACCTGGCGACCGAGACGAACCGCCTCGTCCTTCTCCCCCAGCCCGGCACAGGCCAGGCAAAGATAGGCCTCGATCAGGCCGATCGTTCCCTTGATCAGGGGCGTGCCGGTGCCGGCCAGGCCGGCGAGCGCCTCGTTCAGTTCGGTTTTGGCCCGGACAAAATCCTTTTCCTCCACCGCAATCATGCCTTCGCACCAATGGCTGTGGGCGGCGGCAAGCTTATTCATCTCGTAGTTTCTCGCCTGGGCCAGAGCGTCCTTGGCGCCGGCCGGGTCATGGCCACGCCGGACCAGGGCGCTGGCCAGATCAATCAGCATGGTCGCCCCCGGCGGTGCTTTTAGCTGCGCCTCGCGGATACAAGCAATCTGCCGGTCGGGCAGACGGGCAATGTCGTAAATACCCGCGAGCCGGGCCAGAAAAAGGTATTCCTTTCCATCCCGCGTGTGCACTTTTTCCATCAGCTGCAGGGCGTCGTTCAACCGGCCCTGGGCAGCAAGCGCGTTGGCTTCGCGAATGATCAGCTCCCTTTCCGGAATTCCCGTCCTCCGCAACTTAGCCAACATACGGGCGAGGCGGATAAAGGTGCGCTGCCGGTCCCAATCGTGCCAGACCGCCGCCTCCAAAATCTGGTGAAAAACAATCTTCGGCGCGCAGAGCAGCACAAACCAGGCAAGGTAAAGGGGCGTGGCGACGAATCCCGCCCAATCCCTCCAGGAAAAGTTGCCGGCATGGGCAAACAGCGACCACAGGTTCAAGGCGAGCAGCGGCCCGATGACGGCAAAATGCCGGCAAAAGGCCCACCAGAGGAAGGACAGCGTGCCGCGCCGCTGCCGGCTCCGCACTTCATCGTCCGGCGTCCAGATCTCCTTGCTCGGCGGTTGATGCCCGGTTTCCGCCCGGATTACCTGCCGGATATCAGCCGAAATCTCGCTGTCGAGGAATTGGATCCCGCCATAGCCGCGGACCTCAAGCGCGTAGCGAGCGCGGGCGAGATCCGGCGCCTCAATCTTCTCGTTGACCTGCACTCCCGCGGGATTCCGGGCCTGGAAAAGAAATTCGGGCACGACAGATGAGAAGGCGGATTGGCCGCCCCTGACAAGGCCAACTTGGGCCGCCACCGGGACGCTTTTGCGGCGTAAAACGCACTTTGCCCTTTTCAAGTGTGCTAAGTTGTAGCTGAACTCATCTCCGCATGTCCGCTTCCCCCGTTGAAAACGTCATCATCGTCGGCACCGGCTGTGCCGGCCTCACCGCCGCCATCTACACCGCACGCGCCAACCTCGCCCCGCTCGTAATCGAAGGCTCGCTGCCCGGCGGCCAGCTCACCACGACGAGCGAGGTGGAAAACTTTCCCGGTTTTCCCGAGGGAGTGGACGGCTTCCAGCTGATGGACAACCTGCGCAAGCAGGCGACGAAGTTCGGCACGCGCTTTGAACAGGCCCAGGTGCAATCGGTCGATTTCTCCTCCATGCCGCGCAAACTCGTTTGCGCTGATCGCACCCTTCTGGCCCGGAGCGTGATCATCGCCACCGGCGCATCGCCGCGCATGACCGGCGTGCCCGGCGAGAAGGAGCTTTACGGCGGCAAGGGCGTGACGACGTGCGCGACCTGCGACGGGGCATTTTACCGCAAGATGGAGGTCGCTGTGATCGGCGGCGGCGACAGCGCGGCGGAGGAGGCGATTTTTCTCACCCGTTTCGCGAGCAAGGTCTACCTGGTGCACCGCCGCGATTCGCTGCGCGCCTCGAAGATCATGGCCGACCGCGCGACCTCGCACCCCAAAATCCAGATGGTTTGGGACAGTGTGCCGGTCGAGGTGCAGGGCGTGAAAGAAGGCTCGGTCAGCGGACTGAAGGTCAAAAACGTCAAGACCGGCGCCGAGAGCGTGCTCCCGGCGCGCGGCATCTTTGTCGCCATCGGGCACGTGCCCAACACCGCGCCGTTCGCCGCTGCGCTCGACGTCGACGAAAATGGCTATTTTCTGCCGGTGAACGGCTCGCAGGTACTGACCAAGGTGCCGGGCGTGTATGTGGCCGGCGACTGCGCCGACCATGTTTACCGCCAGGCGGTCACCGCCGCCGGAATGGGCTGCCAGGCGGCAATCGAAGCCGAGCGCTGGCTGTCCGAGCACCACGGCTGAGCGCCGCGGTATTATTTTGCCGGTTTGTCCTTCGCCGCCTGCTCGTCGAGCACGGACTTGATGAACGGCCGCCAGTATTTGTCCACCTCCGCCTGCTCGCGGTCATAAAGGAAGGAATCGTTCTGCTTGAGATAGGATTCAAGGCCGGCGACGGCCTGGTCATCCCCGGCGTAGATGGCCGGACAAATCCGGGCGTAGGCCAAAACGGGATCCGGCTTGTCCTCGTACCGCGCCTTGAGGGCCTTGGTCAAACTCCCGCGCAGGTCAGGGTCATAGACGATAAAAGAACGGTACGGCCAGCCGCCATGATTGTCCGAGTCTACAATCGAAGCTTTGATTTCCCAAAGGTAGAGGTTGACCATGCTTTCGTGGAAAGCGTTGTTTGCCGTCTCGCCCGTTGACTTGAGAATTTCGGTCCGCTTGGCCGGGTCGACCGAGGTGATGGCGCCGCTGCGCAAACCAGCGACGAGGTCATCGAGACGATCGGCGTGAAGGAGGGGGGCAGAAAAAGCGAGGCAGGTTGCCACCGCGAAGAGAATTTTTGAAGTTTTCATGGCCGTATAGCAGGAGCTTGGTCTTCGGGCGTATAAAATCAATTTCGTTTCAACTTGGTTATGAGTTGGATGTAAAATTATTAGAATTATTCCAATTCCGACTTGCGACTTGGAACCATTCCAATTTGGTTACTGAGTCCCAAGATGAAAAACTCCCTGCCAGCCCGCGACTCATTCTCCGAAAAGCTTGCTGACAGCGGCCTGCGCGCCACGCCACAGCGGGAAGTCGTCTACGACGTGCTGATCAAGTGGCGCGACCATCCCACGGCCGAAGAGGTGTTTGCCCGGGTCAAGGCCGAGCTGCCGACCATTTCGCTCGCCACGGTTTATAACTGTCTGGAAACGCTGGTGCAGTGCCATCTCATCCGCACGGTGAATTTCGAGCGCGGTCCGACCCGTTATTGCCCGAATTTGCATCCGCACGCCCATTTTCATGATGAGAAAAGCGGCGATACGCACGACATCGACCTGCCCGCCGGCCTTCTCGACCAGATCAGTGCCATTCTTCCCCCGCAATACGATGCAAAATCGATCGAGATTATCTTCCGCGGCGCGGTAGGGCCGGCCCGTGCGGCTTCTGTCCCCTCTCCCACTGCCAATCCCTGATTTTCGCTCTCCTCTTTTCCATGTCCTCACTCGAAATCAAAGACCTCCACGTCGCCATTGGCGAAAAGGAAATCGTCAAGGGCGTCTCGCTCACCATCCGGCAGGGCGAGGTGCATGCCATCATGGGCCCCAACGGCACCGGCAAATCCACCCTGGCCAAGGCCATCGCCGGCCATCCGGACTACACCATCACGGGTGGCGAGGTGCTGCTCGACGGCCAGTCCGTCCTGGCCATGGAGCCCGATGAACGCGCCCGCACCGGCCTTTTCCTCGCCTTCCAATACCCGAGCGAAATTCCCGGCGTCTCGATCGCCAATTTCCTCCGCGCCGCGCTGCAGGCCCGCCTCGGCGAGGGCGAGGAGCTGGATGCCACCGCTTATTACAAGCGGCTGTACGAGAAAATGGACCTGCTGAAGATCGACCGCAAGTTCACCTCCCGTTCCGTCAACGAGGGCTTCTCCGGCGGCGAGAAAAAACGCTGCGAGATTTTGCAAATGGCCATCCTCCAGCCGAAATTCGCCCTGATGGACGAGACCGATTCCGGCCTCGACATCGATGCGCTGCGGATCGTGGCCGAAGGCGTCGAGCACATGCGCGGTCCCGGCCTGGGCGTGCTGCTCATCACCCATTACCAGCGGCTGCTCAACCACATCGTGCCCGACTTCGTGCACGTCATGCACGGCGGCCGCATCGTCAAAAGCGGCGACAAGTCCCTCGCCTTGGAACTCGAGACCAGGGGCTACGATTGGGTCAAAAAGGAATTCGCCGCCGCCTGAGCCCGTGAACCAAAGGAGAATTTTGCCATGAAACCGCCCACAGAACTTGAGCTCTCGCCCGCCGCCGACAATCCCGTTGCCGGCATCGACCAGTCCATTGGCGACTTCAAGTACGATGTGAAGTACGACTTTGACGCCGGTACCGGCCTGTCCGAGCGCACGATCCATTACATTAGCGACGCCAAAAAGGACGCCCCGTGGATCCGCGAGTTCCGCCTCAATGCGCTGAAGGTTTTCCAATCGAAGCCCATGCCCACGCACTGGGCCACGCGCGACCTCGAGAACATTGATTTCAACCGCATCCGCTACTATCTCGCCAGCGGCCAGAAGCCGAAGCGCACCTGGGAGGAGGTGCCGGACGACATCAAAAAGACCTTCGAGCGCCTCGGCATTCCCGAGCAGGAGCGCAAGTTCCTCGCCGGCGTCGAGGCCCAGTTCGACAGCGAAGCCGCCTATTCGAACATCAAGGAGGCGGTCTCCAAGCAGGGCGTCATTTTCCTCAATTCCACCGCGGCCCTCCGCGAGCATCCGGAAATCTTCCGCAAATGGTTCGGCAAGGTCATTCCGACCGGTGACAACAAATTTTCCGCGCTCAACAGCGCCGTCTTCTCCGGCGGCTCGTTCATCTATGTGCCGCCCGGCATCAAGGTCTCGCATCCGCTGCAGGCCTATTTCCGCATCAACGCGGAAAACTTCGGCCAGTTCGAGCGTACGCTCATCATCGTCGACGAGGGCAGCGAACTCACCTACATGGAAGGCTGCACCGCGCCGAAGTTCTCCACCTCCACCCTGCACAGCGCCGTGGTCGAGCTGGTCGCCCTCAAGGGCGCCAAGATCCAGTATATCACCGTGCAGAACTGGGCGCCCAAC
>DASRHD010000161.1:0-10048 GCA_035650695.1 Opitutaceae bacterium | reverse complement strand
TCATGGCAAAAAGAAAGGTGACCACGCCGAACGAAAAAACAAAATTTACCCCCTCCCAGAAAGCGGGCGGCCAGTCCGCCCAACGGGTCGCGTGCTGGCCGAGCCAGGTCAGCGCCGTGCTCAGGATCAGCGAGACCAGCATGATGAAACTCGTGCCGACGACGGTGCCGAAGGAAAACAGGCGCCGCTTGAGCGTGACGAGCCAGGGCTCGTCCGGATGCTTCGGTGCATGCCAGATGTCGTTCAAGGCATCCTGCAGATAGGTGAAGACGCCGAACCCGCCGAAGGCGAAAATGGCCACGCTTATCCACGCCGTCGTCGCCGCCGTCTTTTTTCCCATCGGCGGTTCCACCATTTGCAGGGCGCGGGTGGCGTCGGCGCCCGCCAACTGCTGAATTTCGCTCAGCACATGCTGCCGGGCCGCGTCCTGGCGGAAAAAGATTCCTGCCGCCATGATGGCGAGCATCAACAACGGAGCGACCGCGACCGTGGTATAAAAGGCGAGGGCTGCACCCATCCGGGAAATATTGTCGGCAAAGTATGCCCGCACCGTCTGCTTGGCCATAACGCCGAGGCGGACGAGGGAACCGGGCCAGCGGTGGAAAAACGAATCCATGCCACTCCCCATCGTCCGCTTTGCCGGCGGCTGGTTCCCGCCGTGGCTGGCCGGTCTGAGGCCGACCGGATGCGGGCGCTGGAAGACGGCACGGTGCCCTGGCCCGTACGTCTCCTGATGCGCGGCCGACCGCCCCGATGCTAATTTATCGGCATGGCTGTTGCCGTACAAGACCGGGGCCGGGCGCAGAAAAAGGAAGGCGCGCTGCGGGGCTCCTTCCGCCGGGCCTGGCGGTTTTCCCACATTTTTTTCATCACCGTCGTCTCCCTCATCGTCGTCCTGGCGGCGGCACGGGTGGCGCTGCCTTTTGTCCTGCGTTGGGCGATCAACCGCCGGCTGGACCGGATCCCTGGCTACCAGGGCCGGGTCGAGGAGGTGCACGTCGCTCTCTGGAGGGGCGCCTATGTTCTGAACGGAGTCGAGATCGTGAAGCGGAATGGTTCGCGGAGCCGGCCGTTCTTCTCGGCGCGCGAAATCGATTTCTGGCTCGCCTGGCGGGAACTCCTCCACCGCCGAATCCTCGGCAACGTCACCGTCGACCAAGCCTCGGTGAATTTCGTCAAGGCCGGTCAGCCGCCATCCCCTTCCGCGAGCAAGGAGGGCGGTCCGCCGCCGCGGGAGGAGAGCCAGCTCGATGCCGACCGCCGCTGGCAGGACACGGTCAGGTCCATCTTTCCCCTCGACATCACCTACGTGAAAATCACCGGCAGCCGGGTGCATTACGTGGACGAATCGGTCAATCCGAAGGTCGACATTTATATCGATAACTTGCAGGCGCTCGCCACCGGCCTGCGCAACCGGCCCGAAGACACCCCTGGCAAGAAATTTCCCGCCAGCCTGACGTTGGACGGAGATTCCATCGGACACGGGCACCTGCACGTCACCTGCCAGGCCGAACCGTTGGCGCCGCAGCCGCATTTCGAATTGGCGCTGCGCTTCGAGAACGTCTCCCTGCCGGCCCTGAACGAGTTTCTGCGCGCCTACGGCGACGTCGACGTTGCTTCCGGCCGGTTTCGGATCTATGCTGAAGTCGCCGCGCGCGACGGGCGCTACGAGGGTTACGCCAAGCCTTTTTTCACCGACGTGAAGTTTACCGACCTCGCGCAGAAAAGCCTCGGCCAGAAACTCTGGCAAACGCTGGTCAGCGGCCTGGTCAACCTGTTCAAGAATCCGCCGCGTAACCAGGTGGCGTCGCGCATTCCTTTTTCCGGCCAGTTTGGCAACACCAACGTCGGTTTATGGGGTGCCTTCGTCACGCTCTGCCGGCACGGCTTCGTGCGGCCGCTGCCCGAAAGCCTGGAGCACAGCATGAAGGCGGAGGCCGTTCCGCCGGCGGGCGGCGGCAACAATTCTTCGGGCGGAAACTCCCGCTAAAAAAAAGCCGCGCCGGAAAGGCGCGGCTGGGGAATGCGGTGGGAAGGCGCCATCACCGGCGCTGGCCAGCGTGAACGCCTTCGGCGAATTCTTCGATCATCTTTTCATTAAATGCCGGAATGTCGGCCGGGCGGCGGCTGGTCACCAGCCCCTGGTCCACCACCACGGTCTCATCCACCCATTCGGCGCCGGCATTGCGCAGATCGGTCTTGAGGGAAGGGAAGGAAGTCAGTTTCCGTCCGCGCACCACCTCCGCTTCGATCAGCAGCTGCGGACCGTGACAGATGGCGGCGACCGGCTTGCCTGCCTCGAAGAACTTGCGCACGAACTCCACCGCTGCTGGAAGGGTGCGGAGCTTGTCCGGATTCATCACGCCGCCCGGCAGGAGCAGGGCGTCATATTCGTCGGCATTGGCCTTTTTTAGCGGCACGTCGACATTGAAGGAATCGCCGAAATCTTTTTCGGCCCAGCCGGTGACGGTCCGGTCGTTGGGCGAGACCAGCTCGGTTTTCGCGCCGGCCTTTTGCAGCGCCTCGCGGGGTTGGACCATCTCCGCCTGTTCAAAGCCATCGGTCAAAAGGATGGCGACTTTTTTTCCTGTCAGCTCTTCATTCATGATTATCCTTTCTGTTGAGTTCCGGGATGAAAAAGGTTCAGGCGGCGCGGCGATTGCGGGTTTTGGCGGCCTTCTTGGCCCCGCGCGAACGAGAGGGGGAGGGTTTGATTTTTCCCTCCGCCACGGCGGTGTCCCGCGCAGCCTTGTTGCGGGTAGCTTCGGAGGTCTTTCCCTTGGGCGGCGTGCCCAGCTTCACGCCGGCGCGCCGCGCCTCGGAGAGGCCGACGGCGACCGCTTGCCGGCGGGAGCGCACGTTGCCGCTCCCTTCCTTCAAGCGGTGCATTTCTTCGCGGATAAACTCACCCGCCTGAGTGGTCGGCCTTTTGCCTTCCCGCGCGTCTTTGCGCGCCCGTTTGATGGCAGCTTCTTTTGGCATAAATAAAGGTTAATTGCGGCTTCCAACTTTCGGTATCGGGCGAAATTGGACTTTTCAGCCCGGGCGGACTCCCGCGATCCCGCCGACGCTCACGGCTGTTTCACCTGTTGATGAACGCTGTTGGTGGTTTCGCGGGGATGCTTCCAGATCCAGTCCACCACCACCGCGGTGGCGATGAAGAACGCCACGATGCCCACCGCCATGAGGATGTTCACCTTGGTTGTGCGCTTGCTGACGTTGACCACATGGGTTTCACGTTGCACCAGCTTCTCGTGACGATCTTGGGACGGCGTCATGGGAAAAGTTTCAGGAGTTTTCCCATCGGCGGGCTTCCAGCATTTGCTCGTGCTGCGCCTCCTCCACACCCTCCTCGACCAGGCGCTCGGCGGCTTTCTGCTCATCCGGCGCTTCATGGGTGGGACTTTCTACCCCGCGCTCGACCGGCGGATCACTGGGATCGCGCGAAAGGGAATCCGTACTCTCCAAATCGTCGTTGGCGGTCGGCGGCAGCGCCGCGCCGGTCAATTCCTCTTCCGCCTGCCGCCGGTGATCGGGGCTGACGGCGTGGTGTCCCTCGATCCGGGCAATTTCCCAAGCCCGGCGTTCGATGGCGTCGGCCGAGACGGGGCCGATACCGCGGCCATGAACGAAGATTTTGCCCTTGATGGGTGGAGTGATGTTTTTCATCGGGCAACAATAGACCGCTTTGGCCGCCGCGCCATCGGAGCCCTTTCGATCTGATGACTGGGGCAGACGGCGGGGGTGCGGCCATGGCGCTGCAGATTGCAGCTCGTCCCGGGCGCGGAAGGCGCGGTTTGCATGAGCCAAGTAATTATTTTTCGCGCCACCGGGACGCGGGGTCTGATCCGGCTGGGGCGCAAGGTCTTGCGCTCGGTAATTTTCCCGGGGAGAAGCGGCACACGCCCTGCACGCCGCTTCTCTTATGCGTGCGATTTGGAAAGGCTCGATCAGTTTCGGTCTCGTTAATATTCCTGTGTCGCTTTATTCCGCGGCGAAAAACGAAGAGCTTAAATTCCGGCTCTTGCGGGCGAGCGATCTGAGCCCGGTGAATTACAAGCGGGTGGCCGAGATCGACGGGCGGGAGGTCCCTTGGGACCAGATCGTCAAGGGCTACGAATATGAAAAAGGGAGGTTCATCGTCCTGAAGGACGAGGACTTCAAGCGCGTCGACGTGGAGGCGACCCAGACCGTCGACATCGTGGATTTCGTGGAGCTGCGGGAGATCAATCCGATATTCTTTGTCCGCCCCTATTATCTGGAACCGCAGCGCGGCGGGGCGAGCGCCTATGTTCTCCTTCGGGACGTGCTGGCCAAAACGGGCAAGACCGGAATCGCCAAGGTGGTGATCAAGACCCGCCAGCATCTGGCCGCGCTCAAGCCTAACGGCAAGACCCTCGTTCTGGAATTGATGCATTTTGCCCATGAGCTGATCGACAGCGGCGCGCTGAAAATTCCCGAGGCCAAGGCGCCCGGCCGTAAGGAGGTGGAAATGGCGTCCGCCTTGGTCGCGCAGATGACGGAGAAATGGGACCCGAGCCGGTATACCGACGATTACAGCTCGGCGCTCATGCGTTTGATCGATCGGAAGATTGAGAGCGGCGGCCGACCGCTGCCGGCGGAACCACGACGGCGGAAGCAGCCCTCCAACGTCATCGACCTGGCGGCGGTTTTGCAGAAGAGCCTCGACCAGACGGGCGGCCGGCGGCGCCGGGGCCGCCCGGCGGCCAAAAAAGTGGCCTGATTTGCCGCGGAGTTTCGTCATGGCCCCGCGCGCTTCCCGTGTCAGGCGGTCCACCCGCTCACCGGTGGCCGGAAAAGAAATCGCCGGCGGTCCGGGCCCGGCGGATGGGGTGGAAACCGCCGGACGCGGCGGCGACGGATTTGTCGAGCCGATGAAGGCGCTGGGGGTGACAACGGTGCCGGCCGGTTCGTGGCGCTCCGAAATCAAATTCGACGGCTACCGCGCCCTGGCGGTATTGCACGGCGGGGAAGTGGCGTTGTGGTCGCGCAATCACCGTTCGCTGGCGGGAAATTACCCCGAAATCGTCGGCGCCCTCCGGGACTTGGGGAAGCGCGATGCCGTGCTGGACGGCGAGATCGTGGCCCTCGATCGCGAGGGAATCTCCCGTTTCCAGCTCCTGCAGCAGCGCGAGCTGCGGGGCGAGCGCCCGCCCATTTACTATTATGTTTTCGATCTGCTCCGCCTTGATGGAAAGTGGCTGCTAGCCGAGCCGATCGAAAAGCGCCAACGCGCCCTGAAAAAATTCCTCGGCGCGGCGCGGGACTCGCTGCTGCGGCTCTCGCCGGTGTTTACCATCGAGCCGGCGGAACTTTTAAGCGAAGTCCGCCGCCGGGGCCTGGAGGGGATTGTGGCCAAGGCGAGCCGGTCGCCCTACGAGCCGGGCCGGCGCAGTGGCCGCTGGGTGAAATGCCGCGTGACCAACGCGCAGGAATTTGTCATCGGCGGATTCACTCCGCCGCGCGGCGGCCGGACCCATTTTGGCGCCCTGCTCATCGGTTATTATGACAACGGCAGGTTGATGTACGCCGGAAAGGTCGGCTCCGGCTTCGATCACGCCCTGCTGGCCTCGCTTCATAAGGATTTCATGCCGCGGGTGGCCGGGCAATGCCCCTTTTCCAATCTGCCCATGGCGCGACAGTCGCACGGGCAGGCCATGACCGCGGCGGAAATGAGAAAAGTGACCTGGGTCCGTCCCGAACTGGTCTGCGAAGTGCGCTTTGCGGAATGGACGGAGGAGGGGTTGTTGCGCCAGCCGGTCTTTCTCGGCTTGCGCGCCGATAAGTCGCCGGCGGAGGTGGTGCGTGAGATTGTGCCGTCCCCGTCCGGCCGGCCGCGACGCGGCCGGCCGAAAAAGACTTCAGCCACCGTCGGGGTGTGAACGCGCCAGGAGGAGCGGCGGCCGGCCTGGTGCGGTCAAGGGGTGGCGGCGGTTTTCACCGCGATATTGTTCTGCACATTGCGGACTCCGGGAATGGAGGCGGCCAGTTCGGCGGCCCGGCTCTTTTGCTCCGGAGTATCAACGAATCCACTGAGCTGGACCACGCCCTTGAAGGTGTTCACGTCGACCTCCCGTGCCTTCACCGTCTCGTCACCGATCAGCTTGCTCTTTACCTTGGCGGTGATCGCGCTGTCGTCAATGTACTCGCCGGTGCTGTCACTGGTCGGCGTGCCGGCACAGCCGGAAGGGAGGGAGGCCAGGGCGCCGCCGAGGGCCAACAAACTTAATAGGATGGGAACGTTTTTTTTCATAGCCGCTTTCAGACAGGAAAAATTTCCCTTTGGTGCGGTCGGCGGTACGGGGGCTTTCAGGCAAAAAGCGTAGGGATTTGGCGTAGGACGGCGGGGGAACCTCCGCCAAGCCTCGCAGGATGGTTCCTGCCGGAAAGACGGGTTCCGCTCCCGGAAGTTCAGGAGGAGAAAGCCGCCTCTTCCGAGTTTTGGGTCTCCGCGGAGGCGAGTTCGACCAGCAGCAGCTCGCACTGCTCCTTGCAGTGCGCGCAGACTTCGGCGCAGATCCGGCAATGGCTGTGCTCGTCCGCCCACGCGTCGCAGGCGTCGGCGCAGAGCTGGCAGGCCACGGCGCAGGCGTGCAACTGAGCGACGTGCAGCGGAGCATTCCACATTCCCACCGGCCGATTGAGCAGGCGCGCGGTCGTGCCGCATGCGTCCGCGCAATCCAGGCTCGCCTGGATGCAGGGGCGCAGGGCGTCGAGATGCAAACTGTCGCCCAGGCAGGCGTCGGCACAAATGCCGCAGGCTTGGGCGCAGACCGCCAGCGCATCGATCACCGCCGCGCGCTCCGCCGTCTGCGCCGTGTCTGCCCGGGGATGGGTCTGCAGCATCATTTCAATCATCTTCATCATAAAATTTGGGGTTGAGGGTGAAGCATTCATGACCGCCAGTGTAGCGGTCGGCCGCTCCCGCCGCCATCGGGCGCTGCACCCTTTTTCAGGTAGGTCAAAAACCCGGCGACGCCGTTGTCTCAGGCGAGCAACTTGTCCGGCGTGATCGGCAGGTCGCGCACGCGCCGGCCGGTGGCGTGATAGATGGCGTTGGCCACGGCGGCGGCGATGCCGGTGATGCCGATTTCGCCCACGCCCTTCATGCCGAACTCCCCAATCTCCGGATCCGGCCGGTCGATAAAAGTGACGTCCATTTCGGGCGCGTCGGCGTGCACCGGCACATGATAGTCGGCCAGGTTGTCGGTAATGACCCGGCCATTACGCGGGTCGAGGACCGAGACCTCCATCAGGGCCATGCCGATCCCCATGATGAGCGAGCCCTCGATCTGGTTGGTCGCGGTCTTGCGATTGATCACGCGCCCGGCATCGAAGGCGCTGACCACCCGTGAGACGTGCACCCGGGCGATGGCCGGATCACAGCGCACCTCCACCGCATGCGCCCCAAAGGTCTGAAAGGTGTATTGCTTCGACTTCTCATCCGGCTCGGCCCGGGCTTCGCCGTCGACGCTGGCCAGCCGCTGCGAGGCGAGAATTTCCGCGACGGTGGCGCGGCGTTCGCCGGCGGTGAGGGCGCCGTCCCGCCAGGCCAGCTTTTTCTCGTCTTGTCCGGCAAACGGCGCCCCGGCCGAGGTGGCGGCACGGCGCAGATTTTCCAGCGCGTTGCGGGAGGCTTCGGCGACGGCGGGAACGACCGTGGCGGTGGCCATCGATCCTCCCGAGATCGGGCCCTCCGGGAAAGCGCTGTTGCCCAGCGCCACTTCGATCTTCTCCAGCGGCAGACCGGTGACTTCGGCGGCGACCTGTGCCACCACCGTGTAGGTGCCGGTGCCGATGTCCTGGGTGGCGCAGCTGACGCGGGCGGTTCCATCGGCGCGCAACTCGACGCGGACGGCGGCGTTTTTCCGCGCCGACGGCCAGCTGGCGGCGGCGAAGCCCCAACCGAGAACGGCCGAGCCGTCGCGCATCGAGCCGGGCTCGGGATTGCGCCGCTTCCAACCGAAGCGGTCGCTCACGATCTGGTAGCATTCGCGCAGATGATTGCTCGACCAGGGCTTGTTTTCGTGCTCATCCCGCTCCGCAAAATTGCGCAGGCGCAGTTCGATCGGATCCATTTTCAGCGTCGCGGCCAGCTCGTCCATGGCGCTTTCCAGCGCGAAGGTCCCCGAGGCGGCGCCGGGGGCGCGCATCGCCGTAGGCGTGCCGACGTTGACCGGGACCATACGGTGGGTGGCGGCAACATTGGCGCAATGGTACAGGGACAGCGTGGTCTCGCCGCAGTCCTCGAGGAATTCATCCACCATCGAGGTGTGCGCGAGGGTGTCGTGTTGGAGGGCCAGCAGCCGGCCGTCGGACGTGGCGCCGATGCGGAAACGCTGCTGCGTGGCCGGGCGGTGCCCGACGGTGGTGAATTCAGATTTGCGCTCGAGTATGAGTTTGACGGGGCGGCCGGTGGCGCGCGCCGCCACCACCGCGGCCTGCGTGTGCGGCCAAAGGAAAAGTTTTCCGCCGAATCCCCCTCCGATGTAGGGCGAGTAGACCGTCACGTTCTCGGGGGCGAGGCCGAGCATCTTGGCCAGCGCCTTGTGCTGTCCGACGACCCACTGCGTCGATTCGTGGGTTTCCAGCCGGTCTCCCTTCCACTGGGCGACCGAGGCGTGCATCTCCATGGGATTGTGCACCTCCACCGGCGTGACGTAGGTCGCTTCGAGGCGGACCGGCGCTTCGCTCCACGCCCGTTGGGGATCGCCGCGTTTGCTGTCGGGCGAATCCTTTTTGACGCGCAGGTCGTGTTTTTTCACCCCGTCGGCAATGGCGAGGACGGGAGGGTCCTCGGCGCAAACCACCCGCACGAGCCGCGCCGCGGTCCGCGCCTGCTCGAAAGTGCCGGCCACGACGACGGCAACGAACTGGCCGGCATAATAAATCTTATCGTCCTCAAAAAGCGGACGCACCTCGCCGACGCGATTGCCGTCGGCCATCTTGTTCGGGCTGCGGTAAAGCTTGGGCGCGTTGCCATGGTGGAGGACGGCGATGACGCCCGGGGAATGCTCGGCCGCCTCTGTATCCAATTTAGTGATACGCGCGGAGGCGACGGGGCTGAACACGCCCACGGCATGGACCAGGCCTTCGGCATAATTGTCCGCGGCATAGTTGGCCCGGCCGGTCACTTTGGCACGACCGTCCACCCGGTTGACGCCCAAGCCGATGATTTTTACGTCGGTGTTGCTCATGGCCGCGGCGGGTTAGGCGGGCTGGCCGGTTGCGGCGGTGGCGAGCGCCCGCGCCACCGCCCGCCTGGCCAGTTCGATTTTGAAGGCATTGTAGACCCGCGGCTGCGCGCCCTGCAGCGCGGTATCCGCCGCGCGCCGGAAAACCCCCTCCTCCGGAGCGGCGCCGCGTAGCACGGCCTCGGCGGCGGGCACGCGCCACGGCTTCGTCGCCACGCCGCCCAGGGCGACGCGGGCTTCGTCGATTTTGCCCCCCGCCACGTGCAGGACGACGGCGGCGGAGGCCAGCGCGAATTCATAGCTTTGCCGGTCGCGCAACTTGACGTAGCAGGAGCGCGTCCCGGCCGGCAGCGGGGAAACCGTCGCGGCGGTGATGATTTCCCCCGGAGCCAGGGCGTGCTCTTTTTCCGGCGTGGTGCCGGGCAGGAGATGAAAATCCCGGAACGGGAGGGTGCGTTCGCCACCGGGCCCTTGCAGGGTGAGCTCCGCATCCAGCACGGCGAACGCCACGCACATGTCCGACGGGTGGGTGGCGATGCAGGCGTCGCTTACCCCCAGGACGGCGTGGCTGCGGTTGTAACCGTCGAGCGCGGCGCAGCCGGACCCGGGCTGGCGCTTGTTGCACGGCCAGAAGGTGTCGCGGAAGTAGGGGCAGCGGGTGCGCTGCATGATGTTTCCGCCGGTGGTCGCCATGTTGCGCAGCTGGGCGGAGGCGCCGGACAGCAGCGCCTCGCTGAGCACGGGAAATTCCCTTCGCATTTCCGCATGCCAGGCCAGGTCGCTGTTGCGTACCATGGAGCCGATCCTCCACCGGCCATCCGGCAGCTTTTCGA
>DASRHD010000160.1:0-15196 GCA_035650695.1 Opitutaceae bacterium | reverse complement strand
TCGCCTATTTGTCCTTCGAGGAAAATCGCTCCGTCCGGAACTATGGCGCCGCCTTCGCTCTCTATGTCCTGGCGATGCTGAGCAAAACCACGGCGGTAACGCTGCCGGCGACCCTGCTGGTCCTGCTCTGGTGGCGACAGGGCCGGTTGCAATGGCACCGTCATCTCCGTCCGCTCCTGCCCTGGCTGCTGGTAGGCGGCGCGCTCGGCCTTTTTGTCTCGTGGGTGGAACGAAAATACCTTGGCGCGGAAGGCGGGGCTTTCGCCCTGACTTTTGGCCAGCGCATCCTGGTGGCAGGCCGGGCGCTGTGGTTTTACGCGGCCAAGGACCTCTGGCCGTCCCCGCTGGTGTTTTTTTATCCGAAATGGCGGCCCGATCCCGGCGCACCCGGCCAATGGCTTTTTCCCCTGGGACTCGCCGTGCTCGCGATCGTTCTGTGGAGCCTCCGGCGGCGCACCCGCCTGCCCCTGGCGGTTCTGCTCTGCTTCGCCGGCGTGTTGTTTCCCGTGCTGGGATTTTTCAATTTTTATGGATCGCTGTACTCTTTTGTGGCCGACCATTGGCAGTATCTGGCGCTTCCGGTCATCATCGGCACGGCTGCGAGCGGCGTCGCCTTTGCGCCGAAATGGTTTTCCCGTGGCAAAGGACGGATGGTGGCGGTCCTGGGCGTCGTCCTGCCCGCCCCGCTTGGCCTGCTGACCTGGCAGCAATGCGCCATCTACCGAAACGACGATACGCTCTATCGCTCCACTCTCGCCGCCAATCCGGGTTGCTGGATGGCCTACAATAACCTCGGGGAGGAATTGATGGAGGCCGGGCGGTTCGCGGAAGCGGCCGGGGAGTTTCAACGTTCCGTGCAGCTCGAAGGCGGCTATTTTGAATCGCATTACAATCTGGGAAACGCCCTTGCTCACCTCGGCCGCTGGCCCGAGGCGGCGGCGGCTTACAAAGACGCGCTCAGCATCCGTCCGGGAAATTCCACCATCCATGACAACCTTGCCATCGTTCTTTCGCGCATGGGCCGGGAAGAGGACGCGCTGGCGGAGTACGAGACCGCGGTCAGCCTCGATTCCGGCAACAAGCAAGCCCACAATAATCTCGGCAACCAGCTGCTGCGGATGGGCCGGCTGGCGGAGGCGGTGGATCAGTACGAACAGGCATTAAGGATCGATCCGGGTTACCCCGACGCGCACAACAATCTCGCCGATGCCGAAGTCAAAAGGGGGAGGCTCTCCGAGGCGCTGGACGAATACCAGAAAGCCGTGACGCTCAAGCCGGACTTTGCCGAGGCACAGAATAACCTGGGAAACACGTTGGTTCGGATGGGCCGGCCCGACGAAGCCATCGGGCACTATCAGGCGGCGCTGCGATTGAATCCTCGCGACGCGCAGATCCATTTAAACTTCGGCATTGCGTTGGCGGGGCTTCCCGGCCGCCTGCCGGAAGCCATCGAGGAGGTGGAAACCGCGGTGCGGCTCAAGCCTGACGACCCCAAGGCGCGCGAAGTGTTGAGCCGGTTGCAGGCGGCGCAATGAACCGCATGAGCCAGCCACCCCGGAGTTCGGAGTGCCTCACGAAATCGGCGGGCATCTCTAACCTCACCCGGCCGCCTTATTTCGCGACCAGGACGGACGGCGGTGGGACGGAAGACGGCGAGACCAACCTGTCCGCGGAGCCGGGCTTCCTCGTGCGCTTTACAAAACGATCGAAGTAGACGTAAACAACCGGGGTGAGATAAAGCGTGAGGAGTTGGGAGACGATCAAGCCGCCGACCACGGCAAGGCCGAGCGGTCGCCGCGAATTGGCGCCGGCACCGAGGCCGAGCGCGATGGGCAAAGCGCTGGCGAGGGCGGCGAAAGTGGTCATCATGATCGGACGGAACCGCACCAGACAGGCGTCGAAAATGGCCTTTTCCGGATCGTGCACGCCGCGCTCGCGTTCCGCGGCGAGGGCAAAATCGATCATCATGATGGCATTTTTCTTCACGATGCCGATGAGGAGGATAATGCCGACAATACCCATGATATTCAGCTCCTGCCGAAATACCCAGAGGGCAAAAAACGCGCCGAAACTCGCGGCCGGCAGTCCGGAGAGAATGGTCAGGGGGTGGATGAAATGCTCGTAGAGAATACCGAGCACGATGTAGATCACGATGATGGCAAGGACGATGAGCAGGGCCAGCCCCTGGAAGGACGAGGAGTAGGCCTGGGCGGAACCGACGAAGCCGTAGCTGATGGTTTGGGGCAGGGTCCGGCGCGCGAGGGTGTTGATCGCCGCCGTCGCATCGCTCAGGGCGTAGCCGGGCTTGAGATTGAAGGAAAGCGTGACGGAAGTCAGCTGGCCGAGGTGATTGACTGCGAGCGGACCGATGCCGCGGTTGAGCGTGGCCACGGTGTCGAGCGGCACGAGTTTGCCCTGGTTGGAGCGAAGATAGATCAGCGAAAGCGAGCGGGGATCATACTGGAACTGCGGCGCAAGCTCCATGATGACATAATATTCGTTGGTCGGGGTGTAGATGGTGGAGACCTGGCGCGTGCCGAAGGCGCTGTAGAGGGCGTCTTCGATCTGCTGGGGCGTAATGCCGAGCGCCGCGGCGCGGTCGCGCTGGATGTCCACCCGTAATTGCGGGCTGGAAAGCTGCAGATCGGAATTGACGTCCACCAGCTGCGGCAGGGTGCGGAACTTCGCCTCCATCTCCTGGCCGTTGCGATAAAGCTCGTTCAGGTCGGAGCCGTAGAGGGCAAATTGATAAAGCGACTTGGTCAGCTGGCCGCCAATGCGGATGGTGGGAGGCTGCTGCGGATAAGCCCGGAGGCCGGTGACGACGGAGAGTTCCTGGCGGAGCTGATTGACCACGGTCGGCGCGGAGGGGCGCTGGTCCCGGGGTTTGAGGCGGATGATCAGGCGGCCGTTGTTGATGCCCGAGCCTCCGCCGCTCCCGATGGCGGACATAAAGGCGGCGACGGCCGGATTCTTCGCCACGATCGCGGCGGCCGCGCGCTGGTGCCGGACCATCTCGTCAAAAGAGACGTCCTGGTTTGCCTCGGTAAAGACGATGATCAGCCCGATGTCGTCGGTGGGAATGAAGCCCTTGGGCAGAACGACCAAAAAAACGCCGGTGAGGAGGAACGCCGCCAGCGCCGCCATCAATACAATGGGGCGGCGCCGCAGGCAGAATTTCAGCGTCCGTTCATAAAATGCCAGCATGGCGTTGAACACCCGCTCGCTCACGGCGTGGAACCGGCCGTGGATTGCGTGCGCCTCGCTGCCGGCCGCGCGCAGAAAACGGCTGCAAAGCATCGGGGTGAGCGTGAGCGAGACGGCGCCGGAAACGAGAATCGCCCCGGTGATGGTGACGGCAAACTCGTGGAGCAGCCGGCCGACGATGCCGCCCATGAACAGCACCGGGATGAACACCGCGACCAGCGACACGGTCATGGAGAGAATGGTGAACCCGATCTCGCGCGAACCCTTGAGCGCAGCCTCCTGCACGCCCATGCCGTGCTCGATATGCCGGACGATGTTTTCCAGCATGACAATGGCGTCGTCCACTACGAAACCGACGGAAAGGGTAAGCGCGAGGAGGGAAAGATTGTCCAGGGTGTAGCTGCAAAAATACATCAGCACGAAGGTGCCGAGCAGGGCCATGGGAATGGCGATGGCGGGAATGGCGGTGGCGGCGAGCGTGCGGAGGAAGAGAAAAATAACGAGGATGACCAGCGCGATCGCGAGCATGAGGGTGAACTGCACGTCGTGCACCGAATCGCGCACCGAAATGGATTTGTCGTGGAGGATGTCGAGTTTGACCGAGCCGGGAAGCTGGGCCTGAAATGCCGGCAGAAGGTTTTTGATCCGGTCGACGACTTCCACCGTGTTGGTTCCGGGCTGCTTCTGCACCGCCAGGACAACCGAGCGATTGCCGTTGAACCAGCTGGCCACGCGGGTGTCCTGCACGCTGTCGATCACCTGCGCCACCTCGTGCAGGCGCACCGGCGCGCCATTGCGATAAACCACGACGATGTCGCTGAAGCCGGGTGCGTTGGTGAGCTGGCCGTTGGCCACCACCGTGAGCGCTTCGTGCGCCCCCTGCAACACGCCGGTGGGCAGGTTGACGTTCTGCGCGGAAAGGGCGTTTTTCACCTCGTCAAGGGTGATGCCGCGGCTGGCTAGCGCCCGGGGATCGAGCTCGGCCCGGAGGGCATATTTCTGGGAACCGAAGACGTTGACCTCCGAAACGCCCTCGATCATGGAAATTCGCTCGGCCAGGTTCGATTCGGCAAATTCGTCAACCTGGGAAAGCGGCAGGGTCGGTGAACTGAGGGCCAGAAAAAGGATCGGCTGGTCGGCGGGGTTGGTCTTGCGGTAGGAGGGCGGCGCCGGCATGTCCTGGGGCAGGCTGCGCTGGACCGCGGCAATGGCCGCCTGGACGTCCTGCGCGGCCGCGTCGATGTCGCGATCAAGGGTGAACTGCAGGGTGATCTGCGTGCCGCCCAGCGTGCTGACGGATGTCATCGAATCGATGCCGGCGATGGTGGAAAATTGTTTTTCCAGCGGCGTGGCCACGGCCGAGGCCATCGTCTCCGGCGTGGCGCCGGGCAGGCCGGCATTGACCACGATGGTGGGAAAATCGACGTTGGGCAGGTCGCTGACCGGGAGGAGCCGGTAGGCCATGACGCCGAAGACGCACAGCGCCGCGGTCAGCAGCGTGGTCATGACCGGCCGACGGATGCAGAGCTCGGGCAGATTCATGGCGCTCAGGAATCGGTTTTGGCGGCGGCGACGGCGGTGAGCGGGCGCACCTCGATTTTCGCTCCGGGCGCGAGACGCAGCTGCCCGTCGGTCACGACGGTCTCGCCCTCTTTCAGTCCGTCCGCGATGATGGTCAGGCTTCCCGCGGTGCGCGCCACCTTGACGTCGCGCAACGTCACCGTCTGGTCGGGGCCGACGACGAAGACCTGCGGGCCGTTCTGGCCGTTCTGCACCGCCGGGGCGGGAACGACGACGACGTTTTCGTCGACGCCGAGCTGGGTGTCGACGTTGACCAGCTCGCCCGGCCAGAGCTCGTGGCCGGTGTTGTCAAAAACCGCCTTGAGCAAGACCGTGCCGGTGGAGGGATCGACGCTGTTGTCGATGAAGGCCAGCGTGCCGTCGGCCTTTTTGGCCGTGAAGTCCGTGCCCACGGCGGTGACGGCGATTTTGTCGCCGGTCTGCAGCGCCTGCCGCACCCGGTCGAGATAGGCTTCGGGCAGGGCGTAGCCGACTGCGATCGGCGCAAGCTGGTTGACGGTGAGAAGAACAAAACCAGAGTCGTTGGCCTTGACCAGCGCGCCTTCGTGGAGCTGGAGCTGGCCGGCGCGCCCGTTGAAAGGCGCGCGGATTTCGGTATAGCTGAGCTGGAGCTCGGCGTTGGCCAGCGCCGCCTCCTTCGCCTGCACCGTCGCCCGGGCGGTCTCGGCCGCGGTGACCAGCTGGGTGTAGGTGTCCTTGGAAACCATCGACTGCTCGTCGAGCGGCTTGTAACGCTGCACGTCGGCCTCGGCATGCGCCGCCTCAGCGCGGGCGGTGGCAAGATCGGCCTGGGCCACGCGCAAATTGTTTTCAAAAGGCCGGCGGTCGAGCGTAACCAGCAGGTCGCCGGCCTTCACCTCGTCGCCTTCCTTGACGTGAATCTCCTCGATCCGGCCGTCGACTTGCGATTTGACCGCGACAGAACGCAGGCTTTGCACCGTGCCGATGCCGGTCAGATCAATCGGCACGGACTGCCGCTTGACCATGGCGACCGCCACCGGCACGCCGGCTGCGGGCTTTTGGGCCTGGGCGCCTCCACATGCGGAGAGAAGTGACAGGAGCGCAATGAGCGAAAGCTGGCGGCATCGCGGAAAATTCATGAGGAAAAAGTAGGTTTAGCCGTGGAAACGGAATTTGGCAACTTCTTGCCTGACGCGGCTGACAGCGAGGACGTTGCATGGCTCCGGAATTCATGGCGGAGATGCCGCCAGCGAGGCCGAATCCAAATATGAATGCCATGATAAACCGGCCTTCATCCTCACGGGAACATTAATTTTATTTCGCCACGGGCAATTTCGCTGTTACTGAGGCATTTCATGTTCTCTCTTCGAAAGATTCTCGGGAAAGACGAAAAATTTTTTGATTTGCTCGAGGCCGGCGCAGAGGAGGCGAAAACCAGCGTCAACCTCTTCAGCCGGTACATCGAGGCGATTGCCAGCGGCCAGACGCCCACTTCGCTCGACGAGTTCATCCAGACCCGGCGCAAGGAAAAGCGCATCCGCCATGAGATGTCAGAGGCGCTCAGCCGCACTTTCGTCACCCCGCTCGACCGTGAGGACATCCAGGCGCTGTCCTTTGCGCTCTATCGCATTCCCAAGCACGTGGAAAAGATCGTCGAACGGCTTTCCATTTATCCGGGCCGCCTGCCGCACGCCTCGTTCCGCCGCCAGGTGGAATTTTTGCAGCAGGCGGCCGATGCCGTCGTGTCGATGGTCAAGCAGTTGCGGGGCGGCGCGAAAATTGAAATCGTCCGCGAAGCCAACGATCGCTTGCAGTTTGCCGAGGGCGAGGCCGACAAGTTGATGCTCGAACTGCTCAAGGAGCTCTATCACGGACCGGTCGAGGCGCGGGAGTTCATCATCCTGCAGGAGCTTTTTGAAATGGTGGAACAGGCGGTGGACCGTTGCCGCAACGCCGGCAACATCGTCATGCAGATCGTGCTGAAGCATTCCTAGTCCGGCGCCTCCATCCGCCATGACGCTCTTCCTGCTCGTTCTGCTGGCCGCGCTCGTGTTCGAATACATCAACGGCTTTCACGACACGGCCAACGCCATCGCCACCATTGTCTCGACCAAGGTACTGACGCCGCGCCTGGCGATCGTCTGGGCCGCCGGCTGGAACCTGATCGGCGCGCTGGCCGGCACCGCCGTGGCCGCCACCATCGGCAAAGGGCTGGTCGACACCGGCACCGTGACCATGCTCACCGTGCTTTGCGCCCTGCTCAGCGCCATCCTCTGGGGGCTCTTTACCTGGTGGCTCGGCCTGCCCTCCAGCTCGAGTCACGCGCTGGTCGGCGGATTGTGCGGCGCAGCCGTCGGCACGGCCGGCCGTTGGAACGTGCTGCAATGGTCGACCGGACTCTGGCCGAAGGTGGTTCTGCCGATGATCACCTCTCCCCTGCTCGGTTTCGTTGGCGGCGCGGTCTTGATGTTCCTGCTCACCCTCGCGCTCATCCGCGCCACGCCGCGCTTTGTCAGTGTTTTTTTCGGCAAGGCCCAACTGCTCAGCTCGGGCTTCATGGGCTTCGGCCACGGCTCGAATGACGCCCAGAAGACGATGGGCATCATCACGCTCGCGCTTTTCACCGGGACCAAGTCGGGCCTGTTCCGCACCCTGCCGGCCTGGGCTGGATTTTTGCGCGTGCCGGAATTCAAGGCCGTGCCGATCTGGGTCATCTTCATGTGCGCCCTGACCATGGCGGCGGGCACGGCCGCGGGCGGCTGGCGCATCATCCGCACGATGGGGCACAAGATGGTCAAGCTTCAGCCGGTCGATGGCTTCGCCGCCGAGACCACTGCGGCGCTGATCATTTACGGCGCTTCTCTCTTGGGCGTGCCGGTTTCGACCACGCATGTGATCTCGACCTCGATTATGGGGGTGGGCGCCTCGAAGCGCCTCAGCGCGGTGAAATGGGGCGTGGTCGAGCGCATCGTCTGGGCCTGGGTCCTGACCCTGCCCGTGACCGGCCTGCTCGGCTGGACGCTCGTCAGGCTGCTCGGGCTGGTCGGAGCGTGAACGAGGCAACTGGCAGCAGCGTCACCCCCGTCCGCCGTGCGATTTTTTATGGCGGGGAGAGGCAGAAAGGTTCAATCTGATAGGCGTCCTCAGTGCCGCTTTATCCGGCATCGGTATCAATCTGGAAAAGCTGCCCTCAGTGCAGCCGAATAACACTGTTCGGCAAAGAAGCATCCAGCAATGACCACTCCAGAAGAAGCACAGGAAATCGCGAAATGGATGCGCTCCGAGTATCTCAAGTTTGAGCGGCTCGTGCAGAGTTCTGCAGCGTGGCAGATTCGACAAAAATTTGGCGAGCGACACTTCTACAAGAACAAGAATCACAATTGGGCCATTAATAAACCGATTCTTGACGCCTTTAAGAAGATAAGACCGAAGGACGTTGTTTGGAGCCGCAGCGACCAGACGTGGCGAAAGCGACGTCAGTTTGATCGCTCTTCAGGAATCATGGTCGATTGATGAAAAAAGAGCCGAACCAGCCGCCAGACTCAACGCGGACCGGCCCGGGGCGTTTTTGCCACGCTTGTCCTAGCGTGGGTCAGCTCTAATTTTAGGCGAAAGATCATGCCTGCATTTACTGAGTCCGAGTTCAAAGCGACCATGAAAGATCCGATGGTCGACGTGACGGCAGCGCCGGGCGATGTTGTGAACATCTGGCCATATGTTTCCGGATTGGCGACAGAACTTGGGTTGCCTGCGCTCGTCCTAAAGAAAGAACTAGTCGAGCAGGTCTATCGAAGCGGAAACGGCGTTCACGACCACGTCCTACTGCCTACGGAAAGAAGGAATAGGTTTGTCGTCATTGTCGTAGATCGCTCACGTGCCATAGTTGCGGGCCACCACATTCTCGATTTGAATCGCGAATACGGACTCAAATGAAAACGGAGCCTAACAAGACGCTAGAACCAACGCGCACAGGTGTCACGCCCCGTGCTGGTGCACATGTCGTGCAAGCTGCGGTTGTGGCTAATTTTTGCCGTTAGGCCAAATAAACGTAATGGAGATCGCATATTGAAAGCTAAACGAGCACTTATCTGGGCCATCGTGATATCATCAGTTTTGGTCGGGATCAGCTCGGTGATGGATCTCTATTTAGATCCTGATATGGATATATTTCATATTGCAATCATCCCAGGAAGTTTTCTCGATATAGCGTTGAGCAGGAATGTTCATCAGGGATTCGGCGGAACTACCGGAATTATTGTGACCGCGGCGGGATCGGCGATCTTTTGGACTGTGCCGTTTTGGATTATGATTTATGTATTGTGTCTCCCATTCAAAAAAAAGGTCTAACAAGGCGTCAGTGCCAACGCCTACAGCTATCACGCCCCGTGCGGGTGCATATGTCGCGCCAGCTACGCGCGCGGCTCCTCTTTGACGTTAGCCAAATGAAGAGATACTTTCCGTTTTTACTCTGTGTGCTTGTGCTCGGTGGATGCAACGCCAGCACGATGATCGAGGATCAATATGATCCAAAGACCGGAAAGCTAAGTCGCACCATCTATACCGGCGGCTACGATGCTGGCGATTGGATCATCCCGCACCATCTGGGCATGAGTCTCGTAGTCGACCACGAGAAGACCGTAATTCCCGTAGTGCGTGGAATCCAGGCGTCACTTGGTGCTCTCGGCCCGAGCGATGGCGAGGCGAATGGAAAGGTGACCGTTTATATCTGGAATCGCGATCGAGATGCATATCACGTCAAGATTGTTCGAATATCCGCTCCAAATTCGATACTTGAACCGATAGACAAGGTATTTGTTGGAGTTGAAAACGAGCGCACTGGAGGCGAGGTCGGCTACATTCAGATTTCCAATTACGGCACCGAGATTCCCCTGAAAGTGGAGTATGAGATCAACGGGAAGCCGGCGGTGATGGAGCTCACGGTTGTCCGGAGAACAGACGAAGAGATGAAAAAATATTTTGGTCCAAATGGCATTCCGCCATACCCTTGGTATCACGATAATGAGAAGAAGGGCTAACCAGTCGCCGGACCCAGCAGACCGGTCGGGGCCGCTTCGGCGGCATTGATTCTCGCGGGTAAGCTCTAACGTTGGGCAAAAACATGAATACCGATTCAGCGAAAGATGATTGGCAGAGGACGTGGGATGCACGGTTGAGCGCGCTTTCGGTGCGTTTCGGAACGCCAGCAGATAGCGTTTATCACGCGGTTGTGCCGTTTTATCTCGGCGGGGAGGCCGATGTGGTTGCGTTCCCCGGTTACCGCGGTGGTGTTGCCTATGTGACGTCAGAAATGACAGGCGAGAACGCCGGCCAGATTCCTGGCGAGTTCGATTCTTATGAGCTGATGGTATGCACGCGCGCCGAAAGTAAGAAGGCGCCAGAAATCATAGCACGTCTTGCGCGCTATACATGTGACGCTAAGATTCATGCGGGAGAGACGATGGACATCGGTGAGTTCTTCGGTGACCGAAGCATCCGAGCGTTTCTTTTTTGTCACCCTGAAGACAAACCAGTGCAGTTCTACCTGAATCAGCGGTCATGCGGTGTACTCTTGTGCATCGGTATTACGAAGGACGAGCTCAAGTTGAAGATGATGAAAGGCTCAAAGGCACTCCTCACGCTCCTGAAAGAAAATGGCATATTTCCATTTACCGAACCAAACCGTGTGTCGGTTATATCGAAGCCTTGGTATCGCCCATAGTAAGAAGAAAACGGCCCATCAGGCGCCAGAGCCAACGGCCCCGAGTGGCCGTGACTCATCTTGAACGTTAGGCAAAGAAGATCATGACTCCGATGAAAGGTAACGGACGGCAAGGTCGGCTTACGGTCCGAGACGTACTGCTGTTTATGCCCGAAGGATTAGGTGCTGCGGTCGTTATGGTCTATGCGCCGATCTATGGCGCAGCTCTAATTCGGAGAGGGTTGGTATTTCCTGCGCTCAGTTTAGCGGTCGGATTCTGCGTTATCGCATTCTTGGCCTATCGCGGATTTCGTCGGCATTCGAAAACGTTAGTCTACTTGGCGATTCTCGCTGCTTTGGGCTTATGGTTTGCGATCAACTACTGGGCTGGAATACCGTGAGAAATGAAGCCGAATCCTAGATGGACCATAGCGCGCTATGTCCTGTTTCCGCTGGCTGTATTAATGGGCTTCGCGATGCTCTTCGGTGTTTCGGCTAGGCGCTATCCGGCTTACGTAGCTGTCACAGTTGGCGTCATTATGCTGGTGGGTTGCCTCAATGCTTGGCGCATCCGAACAAAGAATGCCAAACGAGGCTGGCGCTGCCGCCGACGTGGCCGCGATGAATTCGTTTACAGCGAGTTAGTCGATGGGAAGTGGATGAGTATTTTTATAGGCGGTGAGATGCTCATGGGGAAGCCACGCCATCGCATTTATCTGCCCACTGAAGAAGAATGGAGCCGCATGCCTGGTTGGGCGAAGGATAGGCGCGCCGAGATTGTCACTCGAATGAAACTTGAATACCCTGAGCCGGAATATGTCTACCAAACCGGTTAACAAGGCGCCAGAGCCAACGCGCACAGCCGTCACGCCCGATGCTGGCGCACGTATCGCGCCAGCTGCGCGCATGGCTTATCTTTGACGTTAGTCCAAATGAACACACACAATATCGCTCCCGTCCTTCAGGTGGCCGATGTGGATGCTGCGCTGAAGCACTATAAAGAAGTTCTTGGCTTTTCGGAGGAGTTCCGGGTCGGGGACTATGCTGGAGTGAAGCTCGGTAAGATTGCGTTGCATCTTTCGAAGCACGCCCCGGGTGAGTACGCGAAGCCGGTCGGCGGAAGCGTTGCCTACGTTTTCTGCGACGAAATCGATGGCTACTTTCGAGAGGTGAAGCAAAAGGGCGCGACGATCAAATATCCGCCGAGGGACATGCCGTATGGTATGAGAGAGTTTATGTTGGAGGACCTAGATGGTCATCATCTTGCTTTCGGCTGTGACCTCAAAAAGGGCTAACCTAACCAGGCGCTAGAGCCAATGCGGACAGGCCGGTGCCGCTTCGGCAGCGTTGATTCTCGCGTGGGCCAACGCTAACGTTTGGCAAAGTATGAAAAACCTACTACTTATTGTTCTCGGCCTCTCGTTACTCGCAGGCTGCGCAAATCCGATCAATGGCTATACCGCGCAGCAATATTATGAGTATGGCGTCCAAGCTGAAAAAGGAGGCGATCTTGCGTTAGCGCAGCGCAATTACTCTAGAGCTTACGGGAATGCCCAAATGGGAAATCTGGGACCAAAAGCTGAAGCATATTACCTCTACGAAGTCGCACGCGTTACCGGTTATGCCGGCATGTATGCAGAATCTGAAAAGGAGTTTTTAGATGTTCTTACACTGATCGAAAAAGCTAAGGGTGAAGCTGATAAGCTACGAGCACCCGCGCTTGCAGAGTATGCGCGCCTTTTGCACGACACTGGCCAGCACGCCAAGGCTGTACCGATTTATGAAAAAGCAGTAGCGGAGTTGGAGAGAGTCGGCATTTTAACCCTCGACCCTCTTGGATTTGCCGCACTCCTGGATGACTATGCCGGTTCGTTGGCGGCAGCAGGTTTCTCACAGCGGGCCGCAGAGATTTCGAGTCGGTCAGCGTCAATCAAAGAAGCACACAAGGGAGATTCACCAAAATTTGAACCAAGACGATACAAAGTCTAACCAGACGCCACAGCGCAATGCCTCTGCGACGTCCATTTCAACTATGAAGTCTCTGGTTCGGCATGGATGAGCTGGGGCGTTCAGCAAAAAGATGACCCGCACCCGAAAAAGGCTCGCTTTGATCTGCGCGGTTGTAGTTGCGATAGTCAGCGGCGTCATGACCGCATTTCCACCGTATCGCTCCTACACGCCTGACGCTATCGTCCATTCTGTCATCGCCGAAGCCATTATTCCGGCATTTCCCGCAGACGCACGACCTGACGTCGAGTGGGAAGACGGCGCGCGAAGGCTTTGGCAGAGCCATCCAGCCGAAGTTCGATTTTACGGAATAGAAGAAGCCGTGGTCCAGAACCGCATATTGGAATCAGTGCGACAGCATCTCGCAAAGTCGAATCTGTCCAGTATCGCGGTGTGTTTCTTCCCGAAAGGTAGAACAAGCACGCATCCCGTTGAGGAGATACGATACGTCTTAATCCAGAAATGATGAAAGAGCCGAACCAACCGCCGGACCCAGCGGACCGTCCGGGGCCGCTTCGACAGCGTTGATTCTCGAGTGGGGCGGCTCTAATGTTCGGCGTCCACCAGCTTCTATGAAAATAAAATATGCCATCTTCACAGCAATCGCTTTGACGAGCATGCCGCTCGTGGCGTTCTCTTCAGTCAGCAAACCTGTTGAATTCAGACGACTAGACGACAGTGATGCTGATGCAGCCAAACACCAAAAGGTGGCGCTGGCGAAAGCCCAGCACTATTATCGGTTCGAACGACACGTTGGATCGCATCCGGTCGCTGTCACGGACTTGGATATCAAGCCAGACGAAACCAAGCCGGTTGATGGCTGGACTGGTCGGTATCGGACCTCCGGCAAAGCAGTTGTGGAGTACTACGATCCTGTTACGCAGATCCGCAGCAAATCCACTTATGAATTTGAAGTTCTGACAGAGCAAAAGGACTCCGGAAACATCGAAGTGGTAGATTTCACTGCCAAGTAACCCCGCCGAACCAACCGCCAGACCCAGCGGGCCGGCCGGGGCCGTTTCGGCAGCGTTGATTCTCGCGTGGGTCAGTTTTAACGTTCGGCAAAATGAAATATGTTTTGGCTACGATTTTGGTGTTTGTGCTTCTCGCCGGTTGTAGAAATATCGCTACGCCTCGTTCGATAAGTTCAGCGTCGCAGCTTAAAGAAGCAGTCGGATCGAGAATATTGATGTCCGGAACGTATCATGATCCAGGCAAAGGCAGTGCTTATGTTGATTGCGGCTTCGTCTCGCTCAATATCCAAGACTATAGTTTCAAGATTCACACAGCTGAAGGGTATTTGCTACCGCAAGTAAACGATGAAGCGGTTATTCAATTCGAGGCGACGTTGTGTTACTTTGCCGGGAGTAAGCGCCGGGTTGGCGAAGGGCCAGTAGTTCAGGAAGCCGCACCTCCTGCTGTGGAGGTCGATGGAGTGAAGTGGATTGTCTACCCGCCACAATATTTGATTAAGGATGCAAGACTGTGGGGAACACAAACCAGCCGAACCGGGCGCTAGAGCACAACGCCTATGCTCGTTACGCGAGCTGCTGCGCACCTGTCGCGCCGAGCACAGGCGTGGCTCACCTTTGACTTTAGGCAAAGCATGAAATTACAGACTCCAGCTGTCGGCGCCATCTTTACGATCCCGCTGGTCGATGGCAGCCGCGCCATTGGACAGATCGTCGGGCGAGAGCCGCAGGTTCTGAATTCATGGACGTGTGCATTTTCTCGTTTGCGCCTCGGCAAAGAAGAAGTGGCGGAGCCCAAAGATGCACTCCTGCCCGAGGACGTCATCTCGGTTCAATTTGTGACCGGCGACCTCCTAAAGAAAGGAAGATGGAAGATTCATGCACATGCCCCTGTACGGTTGCCAAAGAGCGATTTTCCCCACGAGGAGTGCCGCGCGAATGGCTGGATTGGCGCGAAAATAATCGGTTCGGGGATCATCGAATCATTTCTCGCCGCATTTTACGGTCTAGGATATTGGGACGAGATGAAAGATCCGGAATATTATGATCACCTTTTGCTGCTACGAATCAGCCGCCCCGATGAAATCAAGCGAAAGACAGCCTAACTAACCGCCAGCAACGGTGTTCAAGAAACAAGATAAGGATGAGGCCTTTTCACCCGGCGACTGAGGAGTACGCTGAGTCTACGTATAACGGCGCGATCACTTGGGCATCGCCGATGACCGAATTCGCAAGCAAGCAAATCCGCCTCAGGCCACGCCGGTCTTTTTCACTTCCTCGGTGTGGCGCACGTCCTTGGCCTTGACGAGGTAGACGACCTCCTCGGCGATGTTGGTAGCGTGGTCGGCAATGCGCTCGAGCGATTTGGAAATGAACATGATCTCGAGCGCGCGACTGATCGTCTCGGGCTTTTCGATCATGAAACTGGAGAGCTCGCGATAGAGCTGGCGGTTGATCTCGTCCACTTCGCTGTCGCGCTTGCAGATGGCGAGGGCCTGCTCGGCGTCGCCGGCAAGGAAACAGTCAAGCGCCCCGCGGAGCATATCCGTGGCGATGCCGGCCATGCGGGGAATGTCGATGTAGGGCTTGAGCGGCGGCTCGGCGCTGAGACGGACGACGCGCTTGGCGATGTTGGTCGCCTCGTCGCCCACGCGCTCGAGGTCGTGCGACGCCTTCATCCCGACGATGACAAGGCGGAGCTGGGTGGCGACCGGCGCGCGCAGGTTCATGTAACGGATGGCCTCGTCGTCGATTTCCACTTCGAGGCGGT
>DASRHD010000159.1:0-7506 GCA_035650695.1 Opitutaceae bacterium | reverse complement strand
CGATTTATATCGCCAACGGCGCAGCCTTTGCGGGGGTGAGCCTGTTGTCGGCCTCGATGGTGGCCGACGTGGCCGAATTTGAGGCCTGGCGCACGGGGCGCCGCCGCGAGGCCCTGTACTCTTCCCTCCTGAGCTGGATGGACAAAATCTGTGCCGCAGTGGGAACACTTCTCTGCGGAATCGCATTTTCCCTCATCGATTTTAACGCAGCCCAAGGATCCGCACAACCCGCCTCCACCCTCCGGCAGATGCAGCTTTTGTACGCTGCTTTCCCGTTGGCCGGTGCCGTGGTGGCGATCCTGTTGTTGCGCCGCTATCCGCTGTCGGAGCGGGCGATGGCTGCGGTCAAGCGGGCCTCGGATAAACGGCGCCCGGGACTGCTCGCGGCCGAGGGCAAGATGGGCCTTCCAGCCATTTACCCCGAACCAGCGTGACGGTGGGCACGGCGGGAATGCCCCGCTCACCGTGTTGGATCATGCTTGCCAGCCGGTCGATCGCAGCGGCCGCTATTTCGCCGGGACACTCGTCAATTCCGGCGCAGCCGGAGGCGGGGTTTGCGTAGGTGCAGGCGAAGGCCACGGGACCGCCGAGCTCAAGTCCCAACGCCTCCGCGAATTCCCGAGCGTGCTCGGCATCCCGGGTGATGACGGCGTCGGGTCGTGTCCGCCGAAACCACAATTTCAGGCCGGTGGGCCCGGCTTGTTCGTAAATCAGCGGAGGCACGACGACCCGACCCGCGAACCGGTATTGATGCCAGACCATGGCGGCACTGAACACATGATTCACCCGGCTGTCGTGGCCAGCATCGATCACCAGGCCGATGCGGCGGTATCCCCGCTGCCAGAGCTTGGTACAGAGCAACAGCGTATTGGCATAATGGCTCGGTACGATGCGGTGGAGGTCGGGAGCGAGCAGACTTGAGGTCGCCGCGACCGCCGGCAGCTCACTCCAGGGCAGAAGCGATCCGACGTCGCGCGGCTGCTCCAAAGGAAGGAAGATCACGCCTCGCGCCCCGCGGGCCCAGAGCAGCCGCCGCAACCGGCGCCGATGCGTCGCATCTTCCTGGAAATGGATGTAACTGAAAGCAAAGCCGACCGCCTCGGCCCGTCGCTGCGCCGCCTCGATCATGGCGCGAATGAACGGATGGTTCGGCTCATTTTGCCGGTCCGTCACCGCGCAAATGAGCCCCTGAAACGGCCGTTTCGTCCGGTCTCGGACATGGTTCATCAACCGCGCCATCTCCGGGTCGGGCCGGTACCCAAGATTGCGGGCAACGCGAATGATCCGCTGGCGGGTTGGCGGCGAAATTTTTGGTGCATTGCGAAGCGCCTTGGACACCGTCATGGCGCTGACTTTCGCCTGGCGGGCGATATCGCGCAGCGAAGGGCGCCGGGGGTGGTCGCCGGTTGAGTTTGGCATCGTTTGACCGTGGCGCAGCCCGGCGTAACTCGTTTTGCCGACCCGCGCGGTTTCGATCTGAGCCCAAGCAAAGAAACCCCGGTCCAAAAGGCAATCGCTTCGCACCAGGGAGGAAATGCCCCACCCGGCTTAGGCGCTTTTGAAATCGATGAAGCCCTGTTCGACATCGGTGCGGACCAGCTTCACGCGGAGGCGGTCGCCCACCTGCAGCCCCCGCGGTGGATTGTCCAGCTTTCCCTCAATCGGCGGTTGCTGGATCCGCACCCAGGTCCCCTTCGGCGCGGCTCCGGTGACGATGGCGTCAAATAGTTGACCCAAACGCGGCTCCAATAGCATGGCGGCGGCGGATTTTGCCACCTGCCGCTCCACTTTTTTGGCGGCGTTTTCCTGCGCGGTGCAATGCACCGCCAGCGCCGCCAGCTCGTCCATGTCGTAAGGCGGCTGATTTTTCGCCATCGCCGCCCGCAGCAGACGCTGGGTGATGACGTCCGGATAACGCCGGTTCGGCGCGGTTGAATGGGCATAATCCCTGACAGCGAGGCCAAAATGCCCTGTCGCTTCCTCGTCCGGCCGCTCGAGCACGTACTCTCCCGATCCCAGCAGCTTGATCACGCAAAGCGACAGGTCCGGAAAGGTGGATGGGCTGGCCGCTCTCGCCTTCACCAGAAATTGCTCAAGGGCTGGCGCGTCGGCCTCCTTCGGCAGACGTGAGCCGTGCTCCGCGGCGATGGCGACAATTCGGTCCCAATGCGCCGGCGTCCGGACGACCCGCCGAATCGAAGGAAAATTTTTTGCCGCAAGATAACGCGCCGTCACCCCGTTGGCCGCGATCATCATGTCCTCGATCAGACGCTTGGCCGCATCGGGTGTCTCCATTTCCAGATCGGTCAGAACCGCGCCGTCAAATACCGGCCGGGTTTCGAGGGTCTCCAGGGTGAGCGCGCCATGGCGATGACGCCGCTGGGCAAGCAGGTCGGCGATCCGGTGTTGCAGGCGGAGGTTGTCAGCCAGGCCGGGCACGGCGCTGACCGCAGACGGCGCCGCGGCGCGGCCCTCCAGCCAGGCGTCCACTCCACGATACGCCAGCTTGGCTTGATTGCGCACCCGCGCGGGATAGACGTCCGATTCCTCCAACGAACCGTCATCGGCGAAGACCATGTCCACCACGAGGGCCAGCCGGTCGGCGGCGAAGTTGAGCGAGGTGAGATCGGTGGAAAGTTTTTCCGGAAACATGGGAAAAATCCGCGCCGCGGTGTAAACCGAGGTGGTGTTCTGCCGCGCGTGGCCGTCGAGAGCGGAGCCCGGCTTGACCACGGCGGAGACATCGGCGATGGCGACCGAAATCCGGGTCTGGCCATTGGCCCGCGCCTCCGCCACGGAAAGCTGATCGAGATCGCGCGAATCGTCGTTGTCGATCGAACACCAGGGCAGGTCGGACAGGTCGCATACGCCGGGGCCGTCGGCGGCTGCCGGCGTCTGAATGGCGTTCAATTCCGCAATGGCCTGCGGCGCGAATTCGGGAGCGAGGCCGCGTGCGCGCATCGCCCGGCCGGCGATTTCCTGCAGGCGGGAACGCGAGGAGGGAGCGGAAAAATGGGGCGAAGAGAGCATGGCAGCCCGTCCCCTTACTCCCTTTTGGCCACAAAACAAACTGTTGTTGTCCAGGCCGGGCGGCCACCGGTGACGAAAACCGAAATTGGCCGGATGGCGACCGCCCCGGAACGCCGTTAGCATGGGCGAGCCCGGTTTGTTTATGGCCGCGATCGACCTTCGCGCCGGGCCGTCCACGACTCACTTCATCCCTGCAATTTTTATATGAATCGTCTCAAGCAGCTCACCATCCATGGCCAGTCGATCTGGCTCGACTACACCAAGCGCAGCTTCGTGGAAAGCGGCGAACTGCGAAAGTTGATCGATCAGGACGGCCTGACTGGAGTGACCTCCAATCCCACGATTTTTGACGAAGCCATCAGTCACGGCGACGAATATGACGAGGCCATCCGCCATGCCGCTGAGCGCGGCCTGTCGGCGGACGAAACCTTCGAGGAAATCATGATCGTCGACATCCAGGCCGTGGCTGACGAGCTGAGGGACGTTTTCGAACAGACGCAGGGGCGGGATGGTTTTGTCAGCATCGAGGTCTCGCCCCACCTTGCCTATGATATCGCCGGCAGCGTTGCCCAGGGCCGCAGCTTCTGGGAGCGGGTCGACCGACCGAACCTTTTTATCAAAGTGCCGGCCACGCCGGAGGGTCTGCCTGTGATCCGTCATCTGATCGCCAGCGGCGTCAACGTCAACGTCACCCTGCTGTTCGGGCTGCATCGCTATCGGGCGGTGATCGAGGCCTTCCTCGCCGGCATGGAGGACCGGCTTGTTGCCGGCCTGCCCATTGATCGCGTCACTTCAGTGGCGAGCTTTTTCCTCAGCCGCATCGATCTGGCGGTCGACCCGCAACTGGCCGAGCTCGGGCATGGCGAATCCGCGTCGGCGAAGCGAGCGCAGGCTCTGCAAGGCAAAACCGCCATCGCTTGTGCCAAGCAGGCTTACCAGCTCTACCAGGAAGTGCATCGCAGCGAACGCTTCCGCCGTCTCGCCGCCGTCGGCGCCCGGCCGCAACGCCTGCTCTGGGCCAGCACCGGCACCAAGCGGCCCGAGGAGCGCGATGTGCGCTACGTGGAAGCGCTGATCGGACCGGATACCATCAATACCATGCCGCGAAAGACGCTGGAGGCTTTCCGTGACCATGGCGACCCCACCCCGCATCTGGAGGAAAATATCGCGGAAGCAGCGGCGGTGCTGGAGGAATTGGGGCAGTCGGGCATCGACCTCGCCGCCGTCAGCCGCCGGCTGGAGGAAGAGGGCGTACAGAAATTCATTCAGCCTTTCGATCACCTGGACCACGGGCTCCAGCGCAAACTGGCGGAAAATTCCTTAAGCGAGGCGCGCTCGCGCCGCTAGCGCATGAACCGGGACCTTAAATCCGAGCTGAGATCATTTCTCGGCGAGGCTTTGCTGTATGCCGCCGTCCTGCTCGTTTACTTCGCCGCCGTCCTGCATTTCCTGGGAGCCTGGCTTTATCATCTGTTTGTGGCGGAACGAAAACTTTACGCTTTCGTCACCGTCGGTCTGATCGCCGCCCAAGGCCTGCTCCTGGAGGAACTGACGCGCCGTATTTCCTCTTGGATCGGGTGGAAACGACCGCCGGCCGGCCCGGCGGGCCGTTCATGAATTTCTCCATCTCCCAGGTCCACATCGCCCCGGTCTATCTGGTGCTGGTCGGATTCGCGGTGGGAGTGCTGGGCGGTCTTTTCGGCGTGGGCGGTAGTTTCCTCGCCGGGCCGGCCCTGTTCGGATTCGGCCTGCCGATGAATTTCGTCGTGGGCACGGATCTGGCCCATATCATGGGCAAGTCGGTGGTGGCGGCGCGAAAGCATTATCTTCTGGGCAACATCGACTTTCGTCTCGGCGGCTTGATGCTTTTCGGAACCATTCCTGGCGTGGAATGCGGGGCGCGGTTGATCGAGCGGCTGAAACGATCGGCCCATGTCGACGAGGTGGTCGGTCTCACTTTCATCCTCATACTGGTGACCATTTCCCTCTTCATGGCATGGGAAAGCTGGGCCACGTTGAAAAAAAATCGATCGACGGTGGCGGGCAAAAAAGGCCGTTCCTCCAACGGATCGGCCAAAGAAGACGACCGTTCGGTTTTTGCTTTCGTCGCCCATCATGTCCAGCGGTTCCACCTTCCGCCCTTTGTCCGCCTTCCCGCCTCCGGTATCCCCCGTGTTTCGTTTCTGGTCATTATCGGCGTGTCATTCGTCGGCGGTTTTTTCAGTGGTTTTCTCGGGGGAGGCGCGGGTTACATACGCATGCCTTCGATGATTTATATTCTGGGCATCCCCACCCGCGTCGCCGTCGGCACGGACTTGTTCGAAGTGATCATCTCCGCCGGCTTCGGGACGATCACCCATGCGCTCAAGGGCAACGTCGACGTGCTCGTCGCCCTGGTGATGCATACCGGCGCGGCCTTGGGCGCCCAGTTCGGTGCCGTTCTCACCCAATACGTCAGCGGCACGCGCATCCGCCTGGCTTTTTTTCCCCTTCCCCTGATCGGGGCCCTGATCATCGCTTACGGCTTGTGGGCAAAGCACGCCGTCACGCCCGGCGCTTTTTGAGGCTCTCGCGATGCCGTTAGCCTGCCACCGGAAAATAACCGATGAGTTCCCTGCCAGCCTCCCCCATTTCAAATCGAGCGGAGAAGAATATATTCCTACAAATCGCGATCGATGCCGGCCGTCTAAGCCGGCGGGCCGACGCATGCCTGCAGCCCGTCCCTTATGTCACATTTTCAACACCGCCTTATGGAAGAGGACAAAACATCCAGCCGCCGCTCACCGGCGCAAGGTCGCGGTCGAAGCGAGCCGACCCATGACGAGATCGCCGCAAGGGCACGCGCCCTGTGGGAAAAATACGGAAAGCCGGTGGGGCGCGATGAGATGATCTGGCTCGAGGCTGAGCGGGAGTTGCAGGGCCTGGGCTTTAAGAGGAACGACCGTTTTATCGAGGTGCCCGCGCCCGCACCGGCTAAAAAAAATTCGCTGAACTGAAAACGCGCCGCCCGCCCGCGGCGGAGCGCAAAATAAAGCCCCCGCGAAAGAGCGGGGGCGAGCGGGGCGGTTGGTCAAAGGTTGAATCCCAAGCCGAGATTCCAATTCCATTCGCCGTCATTGAACTTGCTGCCCAGGGCATGGGCGGCGTGACGGAAAAACCAGTCATATTCCACGTCCGCGAAGATGAAGGTCCTCGGCAGCGTATAATATTTAAGGCCCGCTTCCAGTCCGGCGGCCCAGGTGTCATGCACGCGCTTGCCATAGATGCCGCCGAAATTCGCCCCGACAAACGGGCGCCAGGCGCCATTAGCCAATACGTGCTGGTCCAGCGCCAATTTGGTCGAACCGTCCCACGCCTGACGTGCGCCGGAAGGATTGGAATAATCGACCGACTGACGGAGGAGGACTTCCGTGGTATCAGTGAAGTAGCTGCCAAGGGAGAAGCTGATGCCTCCGAGCGAATTGCTCATCCGTTTATCGCTGCTTCCGTTGCCTCCCAGGGTGAATTCGCTGCTTCCCTTGTGCGGCCCGCGCTGATCCGGAGGGCTGTTCCAGGAATTCGAATTATTATTATAATTTACATTATTATTTTCATTATTGTTGGCGTTGTAGGTATTGTTGGGTTGGGCGACCGCCGGCAGAGTCAACGCCGCCGCCCCCAACAGACATAGTATATAGTTTTTCATGATGGTTTTTGTTTGATGTGAAAGGCCTTTGCTTGGGCCGTCACACGCTTCCCATCGGCGGGTAAACGGCAAGCGGGCCGCCCGTGTCCGGCCTCCCGTTCTTTTTATCGGGAAAAATACGGCCCAATTGCGTCCGTGCGGAAGCGCGCGCTGCCGGCGGACGCCGTTGCGAGTCATGGAGGGCGGGCCGGATGATTTTTTTGGGACTCGGCCCGGTGCGGCGCGCACCGGGAAAGTGCTAAGCTTGGCCGCGCTTATTCGCGCCAGCGGAATGGCCGGAAAAATTCCTCTCTCTTGTCTCGTGGCGCCAGAAAATGAAAATACGCAACCGGCCAAGACAAAGCCTGTCCTGTTCAAGCCCGGCGCGACCACGATCTTTCGCGCCGTGATAATTTTGTTTGGCACAACCGTGGTGGCGGGAGGCTACGTCTTGTACGAATATTACCATTCGCCATACTGGGACCGCGTCGGGATCGCGCCCCTGCAGCCGGTGCTGTTCAGTCACCGGCATCATGCCGGCGAGCTGCGGATCGATTGCCGCTTCTGTCATGCCACGGTGGAAACCTCGGCTTTCGCCGGCATGCCCACCACGCAGACCTGCCTGGGCTGCCATTCCCAGATTTTCACCGATACGGCGATGCTGCAGCCGGTCATGCTCAGTGCCAGCCGCGGTCAACCGTTGCGTTGGCATCGGGTGACGACGTTGCCGGATTTTGTCTTTTTCAATCATAGCATTCACATCGCCAAGGGCGTGGCCTGCGCCTCGTGTCACGGGAGCGTCGGTGACATGG
>DASRHD010000158.1:0-3094 GCA_035650695.1 Opitutaceae bacterium | reverse complement strand
GCGCCGCCCGTGGCCGAGGCGCGGCATCTCGGTTACAACATCTGTGCCTGGCGGCAGGGCGGAATGAATTTCATTGCCGTTTCGGACATGGCGGATGACGAGATGGATCATTTCACCTCCCGTCTGAAAACGGCGATGAATTGAGCCGCGGCCCGGCTTGCAGCGGGGGCCGATTCATCCGAGATTCGGAGCATGACCGTTGACTTTACTTCCCTCCGCGTGCCCGACGCCTACGCCTGGATGATCGGCACGATCACGCCGCGCCCCATCGCCTGGGTCTCGACCCTGTCCGCCGGCGGCCGGACGAACCTCGCGCCTTTTTCCTTTTTTCAGGGCGTCACTTCGAATCCGCCGACGCTCATGTTCGTGCCGGTGAACAATCGGGACGGCGAAAAAAAGGACACGGTGCGCAACATCGAGCAGGTGCCGGAGTTCGTCGTGAACCTCGTGAGCTTCGCGCTGGCGGAGAAAATGAACGCCACCTCGGCGCTGCTGCCCTACGGCGAGAGCGAGTTTGAAAAATTCGGCATCGCCGCCGCACCGAGCGCCCGCATCCGCCCGCCGCGCGTGGCCGCGGCGCCCGTGGCCTTCGAATGCACCCTGCACTCCATCGTCCACATCGGCGAGGGGCCGCTGGCGGCGAATGTCATTTTCGGCCGCATTCTTTGCCTGCACGCGGACGAGGCGATCCTTGGTGCCGACGGGCGGCCCGATCCGGCGAAGCTCGACACCATCGGCCGGATGGGCGGCGAACTCTACAGCCGGACGACGGAGCGTTTTGCCCTTCCGCGGCCCGGCCGGTAAGACCGGGCCGGCGGCCTAATTGCGCGCTTTTCTTCCGCCGGCGCGCCTGCCAGCTTCACGCCCATGGCGCACGCCGGCGAGGCCCACCCATTTTCCATTTCCGACTTCAAACCGGAAATGATCCGCGGCACGCCGGGGTTTTTCCGCGCCGGCCGGTCACGGCGGGGTCAGTGGTGGCTGATCGAACCGGATAACCGGCCGTTTTTCAGCAAGGGCGTGGCGGGGGTGAACCGTTCCGGCCGGATTGAGGGGCGTCCGGTTCCGCCGGGAGACTACGCCTCAGCGGTCGAGCGGATTTATCAGCCGGAAGCTTTCGTTCAGGCCACGCTTGATCGTCTGAAAAAATGGCGTTTCAACACGCTTGGAATCGGGGCCGGACCGGAATTTTCCGGGCAGGGTCTGGCTGCGATGGAGATCCTCGATTTGTGCAAGCAGGCGGGCGGCGGAGTGAATTTCGCCGGCGCGAGGCTGCCGGATGTTTTTGAGGCGGGTTGGCCGGCCGCCTGCGAGCGCGCGGCGGCCGAAATCTGCGCGCCGCGGCGCGAGTCGCGCGAACTGGTCGGTTATTTCACCGACCGGGATCTGGGCTGGGCCCAGCCGCTTGACGACAAATCGCCGGCGGCGGCGAAAAAATCGCGGCCTTCGCTGCTGCAAATCTGCCTGAGCCTCGAGCCGAGTGCGGCGGCCTACCATGCGGCGTGGGAATTTGTCCTCGCCGTGCGCCAGGGCAATTTGGAGACGCTCGCTCGCGACTGGGCGATCGAACTGCCGAACAAGGAGACGCTCCGCCAGGTCACCCAGGCGGAAATTCCGGTGGCCACTCCGGGCTACCTGCGCGACAACCGGAATTTTTCCCGCGAATTTGCCCGTCGCTATTTCACCACGGCTGCGGCCGCCATCCGGCGGTACGATCCGAATCATCTCATTCTCGGTTGCCGTTTCGGCGACTGGCCCGGCGGCACGGTGCTCGCCGAGTGTGCCTATCCGGCGGTCGACGTGGTGTCGGCGGACGTTTGCAGCGCCGCGCTTTTTGATCGCACCGAGAATTTTTCCCGCAGCGGCCAGATGCCGTTTCTCGCTTCCGAGTTCGCCTGGAACGGCGAGGAGTTTGCCGAGCTGCGGACCGCGCGTGAGCCGGGCGGCTTGACCTCCGTCGAGCGCATGCTGCGGCGGGGCCGCGCCGTGCTGGAACGCGCCCTGACCCATCCGGCGCTGGTCGGGTACGTCTGGCCGCGCTGGACGGATGCGGCCGGCGAGGTGCCGCCGTTCGGTTCCGGACTGGTGCACGCCGACGACGGGGAGGCGCGCGAGCACACCGAACTGCTGGCCAATCTGAACGCCCGGGTGGAAAAAATCCGCCGCGCCTCGGCGCACTGAGGTTTTGCTTGCCCGCCGGAGTCACCTGCGGCGTGATCGCCCCAGCTCGCATGGATGACGCCGAGATCGCCGCTTTGCTGAAATCGAAGGTCCGCACGGTGCGGGGCTGGCCCAAGCCGGGCGTGAATTTTCGCGACGTCACCACCCTCTTTCAGGATGCCGCGGCCTTTCGCGTCATTGTCGATGCGGTCGCGGCAGCCGGCGCGCGGCTCGGGGTCAACCTGGCCGCGGCGGTGGATGCGCGCGGATTCCTGATCGGCGGCGCGGTCGCTTACAAGATGGGCCTGCCGCTCGCGCTGGTGCGGAAGAAGGGCAAGCTGCCGTTCCGGACGGTGGCGGCCGACTACACGCTCGAGTACGGCGCGGCCACGGTCGAGATTCACGCCGACGCCTGCCGACCGGGCGACCGCATTCTGCTCATCGACGACCTGATCGCGACCGGTGGGACCCTGCTGGCCGCGGCAAAATTATTTCGCGGCCTGGGGGGCGACGTTGCCGGCGCGGCCGCGATCGTCGATTTACCCGAACTGGCCGGCTCGAGGCGGCTTCGGGAAGCCGGGCTGTCGGTGCACGCGCTGTGTGAGTTTAGTGAAATGGAATGATATTGGAACGCAGAGGGGGCGGAGGAAATTCGAGGGCGCAGAGGGGGTTGTTCGATGCCTTCTCTGTGACCTCCTTTTGCCTTTGCGTCCTCTGTGTTTCATTTTGATTTTCTGCCATGCCCTTGACGATCTGGTGCAACGCGAAATTTTCCGCTGCCGCGACCCGGCAGCTGCGGGAAGGGCTGGCCGGACATAAGCTCATCGCCGCCGCGGCCGCCTCGACCAACGTCCTCGACGCCGGCCGATCCGATCCGGCGCTGGCCGAGGCGGACATCGCCCTGGGCCAGCCGAATCCGACCGATTGCCTGCGC
>DASRHD010000157.1:0-3617 GCA_035650695.1 Opitutaceae bacterium | reverse complement strand
TTCCTGATGGACGAGCCGTTCGAGGGCGTGGATGCGGTGGGCGCGCGGTTGATGAAAGACATTCTGATGGACCAAGTCCGGCGGGGCGCGACCGTGTTCCTTACCTCGCATGTTTTGGAAGTGGTGGAGCGGCTCTGCGATCGGATCGCGATCATCAACCACGGCGCGATCGTGAGGTCCGGCACGCTGGAAGAACTTCGCTCAAGCGGCGAATCGCTGGAGGATGTGTTCGTGCGGGTGGTGGGCGCCGAGCGGGAGCTGGAGAGGCTCGACTGGCTATGATTGCGGCGATCCTGCGCGCGCAGTTGCAGAGCATGCGGCTGATGGGGCATCGCGGCGCCGCCTTCAGCTTCATTACGGGTCTGATCTGGTACGGGTTCTGGTGCTTCCTGGCTTTTTCGGTTTATGAAATGGCGGCGGACGCCAGCCTGGCGGCCCTCAGGACGTGGGTTCCGGCCGGTCTGCTGGGGATCTGCCTTTACTGGCAAGTCGTTCCGATTCTTTCGGCGAGCATGGGTTCGGCGCTCGACATGCGCAAACTCATGATTTATCCGGCGCCGCATCAAAAGCTTTTTGTGGTCGAAGTGCTGCTCCGGCTGGCGACGGCGATGGAGATGCTGTTGGTGCTGTGCGGCGGGGTGGCCGGACTGCTGCGAAATCCGGCCGGCGGAGGATGGGCAGCGGCGCTGCGAGTCGTGCCGCTCATGCTTGTTTATGTTCTGTTCAATTTACTTTTGGCATCGGGCCTGCGCAGCCTGCTGGACCGGCTGCTGTCGCGCCGGCGCGTGCGCGAGGTTTTGATCTTTCTGCTGTTGATCGGCCTGACCGCCCCGCGGCTCCTGTTCGCATCGGGGGTGGAGGTGGGCGGCGGCCTGCGCAACTTTGCCGGCGTGATCCAGCTCCCAGTGCTACCGTGGGGCGCCATTGGCCAAGCGGCGCTGGGAGGCTCGGCGCTGCTCGCACTGGCTGTGGTTTCCGCGTGGACGCTGGCGGCCGGCTGGTTCGGACGAACGCAATTCGAGACCAATCTTCGTTATGACGCGATGGCCGCGCAAGCGACGCCTTCGAGTGGGGAGAGGGCGCGCGCGGATTCATGGCGGGAACGGTTCTTTCGATTTCCTTCGCTTCTGTTTCGCGATCCTCTGGCCGGGATCGTGGAGAAGGAATTACGCTCGCTCGCACGAACGCCGCGGTTTCGCATGATCTTTGTGATGGGGTTTTCGTTTGGCGTGATGGTGTGGCTGCCCCTGGTGCTGGGCCGCGGAGCGGAACGCAATGGCACGCTCGAACAGAATTTTCTGGTGGTTGTGTCGGTCTACGCGTTGACGCTTCTGGGCCAGGTCACGTATTGGAACTGTTTCGGATTTGACCGGTCGGCGGTGCAATTCTATTTCGCCGCGCCGCAGCCTATTTTTCAGACGCTGCTGGGCAAGAATCTCGCCTCTTTGGTTTTCATTTACCTGGAAGTGCTGATCCTGATTCTGATCACGCTGGCGCTACGGGTCGGCATCGGGTTGAGGCAAATGATCGAGGCGGTTTTGGTGGTGGGAGTCTGCTCGCTTTACATGATGGCGTTCGGCAACATCAGCTCGGTGCAATTTCCGCGCGCACTCACTCCGGAACGGGTGTCGCAGGGCGGTGCATCGAGCCGCTTCCAGGCGCTGATCTTTATTCTGTATCCACTGGCGCTGCTGCCCGTATTTCTGGCTTATCTCGCACGGTACGCCTTCGACAGCGAGACTGCGTTCGCCCTGATTCTGGCGGTGGCCGCGGTGATTGGCGGCGTGATGTACTGGCTCGGGATGGAATCGGCGCTCAAAGCCATCGCCGCGGGGCGGGAACGCATTCTCTCGGATTTGTCCCGCGGCGAGGGTCCGGTGACCTCTTCGTGAAGGACTACTTCTTCTTCATGACGTCGACGAGCTCCTGAACGGCAGCGGCGCTCTTTTTGAGCAGCGCGTGCTCGTCGGCGGTGAGCTTCACTTCGTAGATCTGCTCGATGCCACGCGCGCCCAGTTTCACCGGAACGCCAACAAAGAGCCCGTTGATGCCGTACTCGCCTTCAAGATAGGCGGCGCAAGGCAGAACCTTCTTTTTGTCGAGGAGGATGGATTCGGCCATTTCGACGGCGGCGGCGGAGGGCGCATAGTAAGCGCTGCCGGTCTTGAGATACTTCACGATTTCGGCGCCGCCGTTGCGGGTGCGGTCGACGATGGCATCGATTTTGGCCTGATCCATCAACTCGGTCAACGGAATTCCCGAGACGTTGCTCAAGCGAACCAAGGGGACCATGGTATCGCCGTGGCCGCCCATCACCACGCCGGTCACGTTTTCCATGGAGACTTTCAGCTCGGCGGCGATGAAGGTGCGGAAGCGGGCGCTATCGAGCACGCCGGCCATACCGACCACCCGGTTCTTGCTGAATTTTGAGACCCAGAATGCCGCCTGCGCCATCGCGTCGAGCGGATTCGTCACCACGATGATGATGCAGTTGGGCGAGTACTTGACGACTTGCTCGGTGGCGGTGCGGACGACATCGTAGTTGGCGAGCAGCAGGTCGTCGCGGCTCATGCCCGGCTTGCGCGGAAAACCGGCCGTGATGATAGCGAGATCGGAGCTGGCGGTCGGCTCATAGTCGTTGGCGCCGGTGATGACGCAGTCGTAGCCTTGGATGGGGCCGGACTGGTAGAGATCGAGGCCTTTGCCCTGGGGAACACCTTCGACCACGTCGACGAGCACGACATCGGCGAGCTGCTTTTCGGCGACGCGCAGCGCGCAATTGGCGCCCACATTGCCGGCGCCCACAACGGTAACTTTCTTTCGCAAGAGAAAATGCTCCTTTTGAGGTTGGGAAAAACGGAAAGACGATTATATCAGCCGGTACAGGGGCGGCCGGTTTCTGGGGATGATGCAGGCGCAACCGCCGCCCCCCGACCTACTGCCCCAGTTGGTGTAACACCTCGAGCGCCTGCGCGCGAACCGTGGCGTCCGATCCATTCGCGGCCAACCGCAACTGCGCGACAGCGCCGCTGGTGTCGCCCTTGCGGCCGAGCGCCATGCCGAGCTCAAAGTGCGCCGCCCAGAGATCCGGCTGCAGCCGGACCGCGGTTTGCAGTTGAGTGACGGCCGCAGCCTTCTCTCCCTTATCCGCCAGGAGCCTTCCGTAATCCAGCCTAGCTTCGGCGAGGCCGGGTTTCAGCCGGATCGCCTGCTCGAATTGAAAGCGGGCTTCGGCGACCTCCGAGCGGGTGGCCAGCACCCGCGCCAGGTTTAAGCGCCAATCCGCGACGCCGGGCTCAATGCGCAGCGCCTCGCGGAACTGCTTCTCGGCTGCGGCCTGGTCTCCCATGCCCCAATTCACCAAAGCCAGGTTGTTGTGCGGCTCGGGCGTTTCGGGATCGAGGGCGATGGCTCGCTCCAAGGCGGCTCGCGCTTCGGCGCCCTTGTCCTGCTGCCAAAGGACCCAGCCCAGAGTTGCCCAAGGCGCCGGGTCGTCCGGAGACACGGCGATGGCGCGACGCAGCGCGGCTTCCGCCTGTGGGAATTGTCGGGATTCCATCAGCGCATTGCCGAGGATGTTCAGGTGGAATGCGGTGGGCTCGCGGCGCACCGCCTCT
>DASRHD010000156.1:0-3809 GCA_035650695.1 Opitutaceae bacterium | reverse complement strand
CGACGAGGCCACCGACATCCATTTCGAACCGCAGGAGGGGCAGCTCTGCATCCGCTACCGCGTGGACGGCCTGCTCGTGCCCGTGCCCGTGCCGGAAAATTTGCTGCGCTTTCAGGACGCCATCATCTCCCGCCTGAAGATCATGGCGCGCCTCAACATCTCGGAACGCCGCCTGCCGCAGGACGGCCGCATCAATTTCAAAAACAACGGCACCAACCTCGACATCCGCGTCTCCACCATTCCGACGATCTACGCCGAGTCCATTTCCCTGCGCCTCCTCAACAAGAAGAAGGAGGCTTACACGATGGACCGCCTCGGCATGAGCACCGACGAGCAGTCCCAGATCACCCACATCCTCGACTACCCGCACGGCATCATCCTCGTCACCGGCCCGACCGGCTCGGGCAAGAGCACCTCGCTCAACGCCTTTCTGCGCAAAATCAACTCCACCGACCTGCGCATCATCACCATCGAGGATCCGATCGAGTACGAGGTTCCCGGCGTCAATCAGATGCAAGTGCGGCCGGAGATTGGGCTCTCCTTCGCCGGCGCGCTCCGCCACGTCCTCCGGCAGGACCCGGACGTCATCATGGTGGGCGAAATCCGCGACCGCGAGACGGCCGACATTGCCATCCGCGCCTCGCTCACCGGCCACCTCGTCTTTTCCACCCTTCACACCAATGACGCGCCCGGCGCGATGACGCGCCTGGTGGACATGGGTATCGAGCCCTTCCTTGTCGCCTCAGCCATCGAGCTGGTCATCGCCCAGCGCCTCGTCCGCCGCCTCTGCCCGGAATGCTCGCGGCTCCAGCCGGTGAAAAAAACCGAATTGCGCGACATCGTCAGCATCGTTCTCGGCCTCGACCCCTCCCTGGTTGACGGCGTCGACGCCTTGAAGGGCCCGGTCGGCTGCGATCACTGCCGCGGCACCGGCTATCGCGGACGCATCGGCTTGTTTGAAATCCTCAAGCCCAACGAGGAACTGCACGATCTCATGCTCAAGCATGAAAGCACGCGCACCCTGGCCCAGTGCGCCCGCCGCCACGGCATGCGCACCCTTCAGCAATCCGGCTGGGCCAAGGTCCAGGCAGGATTCACCACGCTCGACGAGGTGCTGCGCGTCATCGCCGTGGTCGACAAGTAATCATGCCCCGGTTCACCTACAATGCGCGTGACCGCGGCGGCATCGCCGTTTCCGCCACGCTCGACGCGCCCAGCCGCAAGGACGCCCTCCGGCTGCTCGCGGCGCGCGGCTTGCAGGTGACGAGCGTGGCCGAGCAGGGCGGCGGCTCCTCCAAGAAGGCCGCGGAGGAAAAAAAATCCGCGGCGGCGGCCGCGCCCAGCCCGTTTTCCTTTTCGATCGGCTCGTCGAGCAACGCCAAGGTCACGCTCAGCCGCAAGCAGCGCTTGCCGTTCCTCCAGACCCTTTACGACCTGACGAGCAGCGGTCTTTCCGCAGGCGAGGCGGTGCGCCTGCTTTCCGTGCGTCTGAAGGAACCCGATCTGCGCCTGCTTTGCGCCGGGCTATGGGAGCGGCTGGGCGAAGGCATGCCGCTCTCCCGCGCAATGGAGGAATTTCCGCAGGTCTTCGATGCGTCGACAATCAGCCTGATCCAGGCCGGCGAGGCGACCGGCTCGCTCCGCGAAGTCCTCGGCCGCCTCATCGTCCACCTGACGGAACAGCGTGAACTGCAGCGCCAGCTCACCGCCGCCCTCGCCTATCCGCTTTTGCTCATGCTCGTGGCCTGCGGCGTGGTGCTGTTCTTTCTCTTTTTCCTGCTGCCCCGCCTGCAATCGCTCTTCAATTCCCTCGGCGGAAAAATCCCCCTTTCCACCCAGATTCTCATCGGCATGGCCCATTTCGCGCTGCGTTACGGCTGGATTGTGGCCGGCGCCGCCATTTTTGGCTTCCTTGCCTTCTGGCGGTGGCGCCAGACCGAACCCGGCCGGGTCAGCACCGACGCCTTTGCCCTCAAGGTCCCGCTCCTCGGGAAATTCGTCACCACCCGCACCGTCCACACCATCAGCACTACCCTTTCCCTTCTGCTCGAGAACGGCATCACCGCGGCCGAGGCGCTGCGCATGACCGAGCGGCAGATCGCGCACCGCATCCACCGCCGGGCGTTCAGCCAGGCGATCGAGCGGGTGATGGAGGGCGAATCCCTTTCCCTCGCGCTCAGCCGCACCGGCTGCTTCCCCGACCTGGTGATCGACCGTCTTTCCGTCGGCGAAAACACCGGCAACATCGGGCCGAGCCTGAAAGACATCGCCCAAAGCCATCAAAAAATCATTTCCGACCAGCTCAATCTCTTCACCCGCATCCTCGCCACGGTCATGCTGGTGGCGGTGTTCATTTTTGTCGGTTTTCTCGCCTTCGCCATCGTCAGCGCGATCTTCAAGCTGAGCGCTTCCTTCAAGATGTAGCCGCCCGCTCCGGCGGCGCGAACAGACAAGTCCGCGGATTATTTCACAATCTCCACCGAGGAGATCTGCATCGTGGCGGTGAGCTGGGCGGGGGTGGCGCGATCGGCGCTGATGCTGCACTGCTCGATGCTGATGTAGGGCGCGCGCTTGCTCAGTTCGAGATAGAAGCGCTCGAGCGAAACGAAGTCCACCCGACGGACGGAGAACTGCACGGAATGGATGGCGAACTGGTCGGTCCGCTCGGAGGGCCGGGGATCGATCTGGGTGTTGGGCAGGCCGTTGGCAAGGGTGTTGATTTCGCTTTGCAGACGCGTGCTGTCGAGCGTGCGCGACGGATCGAGCTGGGCGATGGCGCGTTTGGCGTCGGCCTCGACGCTTTCCCGCTTGGCCAGCCAGGCGCGCTGAATCTTGAGATCGTCCGACGTGGCGTGGAAGTCACGGCCAAAACGCACGGCCCGGCCGCCAAAATTGGAGAGCCACCAAAAGGCGATGAGGAGGATGAAGGCGACAAGCAGGACTTTCTCGCGCAACGCGAGGTTGAGGAAGTAGGCTTTGAACGCTTTCATGGCGAAGCGGAGGCGATGGTGGACGCGGGCTGAACCGCCTCCGGCTTGAAAGTGATGATGAGGGTGAAGGTGGAGACGCCCTCACGGATACGCTGGTCGGGCACATCCACACTGGCGACGGCGGGCAGGGCGTTGAGCGCCGTCTTGTAGGCTCCGACATCCGCGGGGGTGTGGGTCTCGGCGTCGACCTCGAGCGTGTTCAGGCTGGAGACCGTGGCGCGGAGGAACTGCACGGTGGGCGGCTTGCAGGAATTGGTCAGCGTGAGCATTTCGAACGGCAGCAGCCGCTTGGTGGAAAGCTCGCCGATGCGGTCAGCCAGGCTGCGGGCCGACTGGATGCTCGCCACCGCGGGCGCCTGGGCGTTGACAATGGCCAGGCGTGAACGCTGCCAGACCTTGCCGCCGGTGAGCGCAATTTCACCAAAAAGGCAGAGGAGGATCGCGGCAGCGGAGCCGAGAAACGTCCGCCAGAGGACAAGATCGCGCATGCGCTGGCGGCGGCGAAGCGCCAGTTCGGCCTTGTCGCGGATGTCGAGCTGCTCGGCGAGCTCCGCCGGCAGACGGGTCTCATGGCCGCCGGCCTGAAAGACGAACTCGGTGTCGTTGTCGGCGGGGATTGCCACCGGCGGGGTATCCACGTCGACGATCTTTAAACTTTCGCCAACGGTGCGGAGCAGTTCGTCGCGCGCCCGCAGACGTTCTTCCGGCGGGGCGTCGGGAACAAAGGTCTGGGTCAGGACTTTTTCCGGAACCGAGCCTTCCCGCCAGTGCAGCGCGGTAAGGGCCTCCGGCAGCGAGGCAACCAGAGTGGTGCCGGGC
>DASRHD010000155.1:0-5766 GCA_035650695.1 Opitutaceae bacterium | reverse complement strand
GATGCCGGCCACAACCTCGACGACGTCACCAGCACGTTCACTTTCCAGGGCGCGGACAAACTCACCGTCGCGCTCGGCCTCGGCAAGCATCCCAAGGCGAAGTCGGAGCTGACCAAGCCGTCCGACGAGAAGGGAAGCTGGATGACGGTGTGGGAAAAATATCCCCGCGCCTCGCTCGGCTGCGCCGTGGCGGTCGATCCGAACGCCTTCGCCGGTTTCGCCGAAGACGATCTCAACGACCTGCTGCTCGCCAACGTGAAATCCGGCCAGCCGCTCCACTATTTCCTCGGCGCCGGCTGGGACAAGAGCGGCGATTTCGCCTCGAAGCAGGATTGGAACGACTATGTGGCCGCGGCGGTGAAACGTGCGCAGTCCCCGCTGAAAATTTCTTTTGAAGCCGCCCCTTGAACCGGCGCGGTCGGAGCCCACTCACCATGAAACTGCATTATTTCCCCAGTCCGGCGGAGACGAACACGCTCTCCACCGAAAAACTTCGTGAATATTTTCACATCGGCGGCCTGTTTCAGCCCGGCCAGCTCATCGCCCACTACACCGACCTCGACCGGATGATCGTCGGCGGGGCGGTCCCGACCTCGGCGCCGTTGACGTTGCCGAACAGCAAGGAGGAGACCGGCACGGACTTTTTCCTCGAGCGGCGCGAAATCGGCATCCTCAACATCGGCGCGCCTGGCGCGGTGCGTGTCGGTGGAACCAGGCATGAGCTCGGCACGCTCGACTGCCTTTACATCGGACTGGGCGAAAAGGACGTGGCCTTCGAGACCGGCGGTGCCGGCCAGGCGCAGTTTTATTTCGTCAGCACTCCGGCCCATGCCAAGCATCCCACCGCCGTCGTCCGCCGCGCCGATGTGAAAACCGATCCGATCGGCGACCCGGCCAAGGCCAACCGTCGCCGGATCAACAAGCTCATCCACCTCGACGGGATCAAGAGCTGCCAGCTGGTCATGGGCTTTACCGAATTCGAGCCCGGCAGCGTCTGGAACACCATGCCGCCACACACCCACAGCCGGCGCACGGAGGTTTATCTTTATTTCGACCTGGGCAACGATTCCGTCATCCACCTCATGGGCGAGCCGACGGCCACGCGCCACCTCGTCGTGCGCGATCGCGAGGCCGTGCTCTCCCCCGCCTGGTCGATCCACTGTGGCGCCGGCACCGGCGCCTACCGCTTCGTCTGGGCGATGGGCGGCGACAACCAGGTCTTCTCCGACATGGACGCCGTGCCGCTGGCCGAGCTGAGATAAGCCAAACGGCAATCCGCAGAGAAGCTTTCAGGCCTTATTTCAAACTCATCTTCCACCATCATGAGCTCCGTACTCGACAGCTTTAAACTGAACGGAAAAACCGCCATTGTCACCGGCGCCGCCCGCGGGCTGGGGCAGGGCATGTCGCTGGCGCTGGCCGAGGCCGGCGCGGACATCGTCGCCGTCGACATTCTTCCCGCCGATGACACCCGCAAACAAGTCGCCGCCCTCGGCCGCAAATGCGTCACCATCGCCGCCAATCTCGGCGACCGTGCCGCCATTCCCGGTATCATCACCGAGGCGAAGAAGACTTTTCCGGCGCTGGATATTCTGGTGAATTGCGCCGGCATCATCCGCCGCGAGGACTTCGACAAGTTCACGGAAAAGGACTGGGACGACGTCATGGGCATCAACATCGACGCCGTGTTTTTCCTCAGCCAGGCCTTCGTGCGCCAGCTGGTTGCCCGCCAGGCGCCAGGCAAGATCGTCAACATCGCCTCGATGCTCTCCTTCCAGGGCGGCATCCGCGTGCCGTCTTACACCGCCTCGAAGAGCGCGGTGCAGGGGCTGACCCGTCTCATGGCCAACGAGCTCGCCTCGAAAAACATCAACGTCAACGCCATCGCCCCCGGTTACATGGCGACGGACAACACCGCTCCGCTCCGCGCCGATCCCGACCGCAGCGCCGCCATCCTTGGCCGCATTCCCGCCGGTCGCTGGGGCACTCCGGACGACCTCAAGGGCACGGTCGTCTTCCTCGCCTCCCCTGCCTCCGATTATGTCAACGGCTACACCGTGGCGGTCGACGGCGGCTGGCTGGCCCGCTGAGCGACCGGGCCGCCGCCGTTCCTGCCGCCGCGGCGGCGCGGATGCCGATGCGGAAACAAATTGCCGCGGTCGGGCCGGGTTTGCTTATATCCTTAAGCGATGAGCAAGCCGGTTACCATGAAGGTCGTCGCCGCCTACGCCGGCGTGACCCAGGCCACCGTCTCGATGAGCTTGGCCGGCAGCCGCCGCATTCCCGCCGCCACCCGTGAGCGCATCCAGGCGATCGCGGCAAAACTCGGTTACCGCCCCAACGCCTACATCTCCGCGCTCATGCGCATCCGCCGGCAGGGGCGGGCCCAGCAGGACCGTCCCGTCCTTGCCCTCGTCAACTGCCTGTCGCGGCCGACGGCATGGCGCGACCACGTCTCGCCCGCCATCCGGCAGATGCGCGAGGGTGCGATCGAGCGCGCCACCCAGCGCGGCTATCGCGCCCAGGAATTCTGGCTGAACCAGGAGGGCATGTCGCAGGAACGCTTTAGCGAAATGCTGCGCGCCCGCGGCATCCAGGGACTGCTGCTCGGGCCGATGCCGGACGATCCGCCGGAATTGAAACTGACCTGGAACTATTTCGCCGTCGTGGCCATGGTCGTGCCCCAGCCGCGGCTCGCCCTTACCACGGTTTGCAACGACCATTATTTTTCGACCTTGCAGGCCATCCGTGAATGCCACCGCCGTGGCTATCGCCGTCCGGGCCTGGTCATGCACTGGCCTCACCGCGAGCGTTTTCAGGGGCGGTGGAATGCCGGCTACCTTGTCGCCCGCCAACTCCTGCCCGGTCTCCGCCTGGCCAAGCCTTTGTTTTTTGATGATCACCCGAAAGCGGCCCAGCTGCAAGCATGGCTGAAAGGCGAAAAACCGGACGTGATCATCTCGACCGCCATCGGCGATTCCGTCCAGACCATGCTCCTGCGCATGGGCTGGCGCATTCCCCAGGATATCGGGCTGGTCTGGCTTTCCTGTCCCGAGCTGGGCCATCCCATCAGCGGCATTTTTCAGAACAGCCGCCTGATCGGCGCGACCGGCATGGACACCTTGATCAGTATGGTCGAGCGCAACGAGCGCGGCCTGCCCGCCCAGCCCAGCACCCTCATGCTCGAAGGATTGTGGAATCCTGGCCAGACCTTGTAGGTATAGGCCGCGGGCGGACTTTTCCTGTTTAACGGTGAAAGCGGCCGCACCCTTAACGGCTGCGCCGCCTGCCTCCAAGCTTGCGGCAAATTTGCAACTCCCTAGGCCTGGGTTGCGTCTGGCAGCTATCATATGGACCTTCACCAACCGCGGGCCGGCTGGCCTGTTTTTCTCCGCTGGCTCGCGCTGGGCCTGGTTTTGGCGTCCTCCCGCCTGACCGCGGATGATTCCGTGCCCCGGCTGCGTTCGCTGGCTCAGTCCGATCCCGCCCGCGACGCCCGCATCGCCTGGCATGAGGAGGCGCGGTTCGGCTGCTTCGTGCACTGGGGCGTTTATTCCGCTTTGGGCAACGAATTCGAGGGACGGCGCGGCGGAGGCTACGCCGAACACATCATGCGCGTGCTGAAAATTCCCCGCCAGGTCTACCTCGACAAGGTCGTGCGCGCCTTCGATCCGGAAAAATTCGACGCCGACGCGTGGGTCAAGCTGATGCACGACGCCGGCATGCGCTATCTTGTCATCACGGCCAAGCATCATGACGGCTTTGCCATGTGGCCCTCCCGGGTCTCGCCCTACAACATCACCCTGACAAAGTTCAAACGCGATCCCATGGCCGAACTCAAGGCAGCCTGCGCGAAATACGGCCTGAAATTCGGCTTCTATTATTCGCACGCGTTTGACTGGGAGGACCCGGACGCGCCCGGCAACGACTGGGACTACAATAATCCCGGCGGCGACCGGAAGATCCACGGCGCGGAATGGTGGAACGAGGACAAGGATTTTCTTGTCCGCGCCCGCCGCTATGTGGACGAAAAATCAATTCCGCAGATCAAGGAGCTCATCGCCACCTATCATCCCGACATTCTCTGGTTCGATACGCCGAGCAAACTGCCGCCCGAGGAAAACCGGCGCATACTCGAGGCCGTGCGCGCGGCCGATCCGCATGTCGTGGTCAACGGCCGCCTCCTGCGCGACTACGGCGACTACAAGTCCACTTCCGACCGGCCGGCCTATTTTCCCGACACCCCGGGCCAGTGGGAGGGCATCCCCACCACCAACGAATCTTACGGTTACAATCAGTTCGACGACTCTTACAAGCCGCCCTCGCACTTTATCCGCCTTCTCGCCATGGCCGTTTCGAAGGGGGGAAACATCCTCCTCAACATCGGGCCAAAGGGTGACGGCACGATCGATCCAAAAAGTGGGGAAATTCTGCGCGGCATCGGCGCCTGGATGCAGGTGAACAGTGAAAGTATCTACGGCTGCGGCCGCAGCCCGTTGCCGGTCCAGAACTGGGGTACCTCCACCCTTAAAGGGCACACTCTCTACCTGCACGTCTTCAACTGGCCGACCAACGGACGTCTCGTGATTGGGGGCCTGAAGAGCGACCCGCAATCGGTCCGCCTCCTTGGCTCCTCGTCGGCCGCAGCGGCGCTCCCGCTCCGACGTCTCGACCCCGATGATCTCGAGCTTACCGTGCCCGCCGCCGCCCCGGACGCGGTGGACAGTGTCATCGCGCTCGAATTCAAAGACGCTATCGCGGTCAATCCGGCGCATCTGGTGCCGGCACGCGGTGAGACGACAAGCCTGCATGTTTTCGACGGCCGGCTGGTCGGAAAAGGCATCGCCTACGGCGACGGCAAGCGCGGCCGCGACGTCATCGAGACCTGGAGCCTGCCCGGCACAATGGTGACCTGGCCGGTTCGGCTGACCGAGCCGGCGCGCCTTCGCCTCGCCGCCGAATATAATACCGAAAAGCGGGACGACGGCGGCACGTTTGTCGTTGAAGCGGGCGATCAGGTCATCGCCGGCGAGGTCAAGGCCGCAGGGAAAGCTGACTCATTCCACACCGCCGAGATCGGCGAAATCAACCTGCCGGCGGGCGAGTTCGTTCTCGCCGTCCGCGCCAAAACGATCTTGGGTGGCAACCTCATGCGCCTGCGACGGCTCGAACTTGTCCCGGTTGAACCTTCGCCGGAAAAAAATTGATGCCGGCCGGTTGATCATGGCCGCTTTTTTCCTCTCCCCTCTTTTTTGCCCTATGAAAACCCACGTCTTGTTTCCCCGGCTCATTCTTCCAGTCTGCGCTTTTGCGCTCGTCGCGCTGCGCGGCTTGGCCGCCGAGACCCTCCCTCTCGGGGCCTGCATCGATCCGCGCCAGGCGGAGAACGAACTGGCCCGGCCCGCCGTCGACAAGTCCGCCAAAACCGAAAAGGCCGACAAAGGCGGTGAGCCGCTGACCATCGCCGGCCAGAAATTTGAGCACGGTGTCGGCACCCAACTCGAAACCACCCTGGCACTGGCGGTGAACGGAGCGACGCGCTTCACCGCCTTGGCCGGTGTCGATGACGCGACCGAAGGCGACGCGACCGTGGTCTTCACCGTGGAGGCGGACGGCAAAACGCTCTGGCGCGGCGAGCTCCACCGCGGCGAAAAGCCGGCGGCGGTGGACGTCGATCTGCAAGGCTGCAAGCAGCTGTTGCTTAGCGTGGAGGACGCCGGTCACGCCCAATCGCGCGCCTATGCCGACTGGGTAAACGCGGACTTT
>DASRHD010000154.1:0-4163 GCA_035650695.1 Opitutaceae bacterium | reverse complement strand
AGCGGCGGCGGGGGGAAGGAAAAGCAGGCCGAGGCGGAGCTTGGCGAGCTGGAGCTCGCTAAGCGAGAGCTGATAGCGCTCGATGGGGCGGGCCGGCACGTTGAGTTGCGTGTCCCGATCCGCGGTCCAGTTGACGGCATTGAGGATGAAGTTCTGATTGCCGCCGACGGTGATTCGATTGTTGGTGACCAGCTCGGCGGTACCACTGACAATGAGGCGGCCGCCGCGGACGCTGAAGGGCAGAAGGGCGCCGGTCGCGCTCCGGGCGCTGACCCGCTCCGATGAGACAATGATGCCGAGGGTGCCTTTATTGATCTGCGGTGTGCCCTTCACGTCGACGCCGGCATCGTAGGCGGGCAGGCCGGGAAGGCGGTAACTGCGTTCGCCCCAGGCGGTGGGCGACGCAGCCGCGAGCACCGTCACGGTGAGGCCGTCCTCCGGCGGACGTTCCGGGTCGGGGCGGACGGAACGGGCCGGTCCGATGCGCAGGTACATTTTATTATTGAGCAGCGTCTGCGTGACGGGATGCGACGAATAAAACCACAGCATGAGGTCGCCGTCATCCGTGATGTTTTGCGCGCCGGTGTCGCAAACAAGGTCGTCGTCGGCGACCACGCCCCAATCGCTCAGCAAGCTTTCCAGGCCGAAGGGCCGGCCGGGATCGAGCAGAAGAATAAGGCGGCCGGCGCGGGTGGCCAGGAATTGACGGAGCAGCTCCTGCTCGAAGGCGGTGAAGGGGCTCTGCGGGCCGGCATCGATCAGCAGCGCGGCGTCGTCCGGCACTTTCTTGGCCACGTTCAAATCGAGGATTTCGACGTCGAAATTGCGCCGGCGGAGCTCGTCCCCGAGCAGGGAAAGGCCGCGCTGCGGATCGACGTCGTCCGGCCGCTGTTCGCCATGTCCGGAAAGAAAATAAATTTTTTCCCGCTCCGATCGCGAGACGTCGAGGATGGCGGCGGTGAAGGCCTGTTCGCCGAGAAAGGCGGTCCGCTGGCGGCGATTCTTGATCTCATAAAGATCGGAAAAGTGGATCACCCGCGGCTTGTCTCCGCAGATGACGAGGATGTCGCCGACGGCGGTGATGCCCAGCTGTTCGGCCTCGCGGCGACTCTTGTAGACATCAAGATATTCCACCGAGATCCTGCCGGCGTCGTTGGCCTGCGTGGCGTAGACATATTCGCGCAAGAGGTTGCGCACGTCATGGGCGCTCCGGGCGAGGTTTTCATCGTCGGAATTTTCGTCGAACGTGACGATGATGCGGACCGGCCGGGTGAGCTGGTGAAGATAGGAAAGGGTCTCGGGAGAAAGGGCGTAGCGGCGGTTGGCGATCAGGTCATAGCGCCAGGAATGACGCAGCGCGAGGTAGTTGAGGCCGGCGAAAAGGGTGAGCATGAGCAGCGCCTGGAGAACGAGATTGGCGGTGCGGACCCAGCGGGCGGAGCGAAAACTTTGGATGGAGGACATGGAGCGTCAGCTGTGCAGGATGCGCGTCTCCACGCCGAGAATGCTGAGAATGAGGGCGAGCACCGTGCCGCTGAAGTAAAAGAGCAGTTCACGCGTATCCACCACGCCGCGCCGGAAATCGTCGAGATGCTGGAAAATCTGGGCGTAATCGACCACGCTTTTGAGCGGATGAAGCGCGGTGATGGTGGAGAGCGCCTCCACCGTGCCCAAATAGCGCGTGCCGATGACGAGCCCAAAAAGCATGGCGAAGGCGAAAATCGCCGCCACCGCCTGGTTGCGCGACAGCGAGCTGGCGAACACCCCCAGGCTGACAAAGAGTAGCCCGGAAACAGCGACGAAAACATAGCCGCCGGCGACCGCGGCCGGGTCGAGGAAGCGGCTGTCGCCGGAAAAGCTTTTCAGCAGCCAGAAGTACGCCCCGGTCGAAACCCAGAGCGCGCAATAAAGGAAATAGGCGGCGAAGAATTTGCCGAGCACGACCTCAGCCGTGGACACCGGCGTGGTCAGCAGCGTCTCAAGCGTGCCCAGGCGGCGTTCTTCCGCCAGGCATTTCATGGTCAGGAGCGGGACGAGAAAAAACACCGGCAGCCAGAAGAGCTCAAAAAAAACGTAACCGGGCGAAAGCTCCTGCGGGGTGTGGCTGTAGGTTTCAAGGATGCCGGTGAAAATGAAGCCCATCACGGCGAGGAAAAGCACCGCAGCGATATAGGTGGCCGGATTGACCAGCAGCATGCGGATCTCGTGGCCGAGAATGGTCCCGAAGTGTCTCATTCGAGAAAGTTGAAGTCAGGCATCGATGGCAAAATCCGTCGGAAGATTCAATTTTTCCGGTCCGGCCGGATTTCCCTTTTCTCCTTTTCGTCACTGCCGCCGGACTTCGGTCCGGCCGGCTCGTCCTTTACGTCCCAGCTCCGCTTGGTGGCGGCGAGAAAAACGTCCTCGAGCGTGGGATGCTCGCGGCTGAGGGCGCGGACGCGGAAGTTTTGCGCGGTCAGCATGCGGAGGAGGGGCTCGCCGAGCTCATCCTCGCGTGCGGTGGTGAGGGTGAGGGCCTCGAAGCCGTCGGCCACGGGCGTGGCGCCGGTTATCTTCAGGGTGGGCTCGACGCCGGCGAGGAGGGCGGGCAGGGCGGCGGTGTTGCCGGCCAGTTCGATCCGGTAGCTGGAATGGCCGAAAATCTCCCGGCGCAGTTCGGCCGGCGTGCCCTGGGCCACGGCGCGCCCGCCATTGATGATGAGGACGCGATCGCAGGTAACCTCGATTTCCGGCAGGATGTGGCTGGAGATGATCACGGTCATGCGGCCGCGCAGGCTGGCAATGAGGTCGCGCACGATCAGGATCTGGTGGGGATCGAGGCCGATGGTCGGTTCGTCCATGATGATGACGGGGGGCTCGGCGAGGATGGCTTCGGCAATGCCGACGCGCTGACGGTAGCCTTTGGAGAGCTTGCCGATGAGGCGGTGGCGCACGCGCTTGAGGTCGCAGAGCTCCAGGATTTCGTCGAGGCGGGGACCGAGTTTGCGGCGGGGAACCTCCTTGAGCCGCCCGCGGTAATAAAGGTATTCGTTCACCCGCATATCCTCAGGCAGGGGATTGTTTTCCGGCATGTAACCAATCAGGCGCCTGACCTCGTCGGCCCGGCTGGCGACGGGTACACCGCAGAGCCGCACCTGGCCGGAGGTGGCGGGCAGGTAGCCGGTAAGAATGCGCATGGTGGTGCTTTTGCCGGCGCCATTGGGCCCGAGAAAGCCGATAATCTCGCCCCGGCCGACGGTGAAGCTGATATCGTTGACTGCGGCCACGCCGGCGTAGGTTTTGACCAGGTGCGACACCTCGATCGCGGGCGTGGCAGTGGAATCAGCGACGGACATGAAGGAGAGTTGAACAACCGATAGACATGACTGCAGCTGAAAAGTTTAAAGAGAATTGAGCCGCCAGGCCGCGGCCAGGCCCCGCAGGGTGAGGTCGGGCGCCAGGGTGAACGGTTGGAGCAGGCGGTTTTGCAGGAGACCGGCGGAACTGCCGGTCGCGAGGATGCGGGGCATGGGCTCGCCGCGCGGGGCAAGATCGGCCAGGACGGCGTCGAGCAGGGCCTGGATCATGCCGCCGAAGCCGATGACGGTGCCGATGCGCATGGCCTCGACGGTGGACTGGCCGATGGCCCGCGTTACCTCGAGGGAATCGTCGAGCAGCGGAAGCAGCGCCGTCTGCTCATGCAAATAACGGCGCATCAGCTCCACGCCGGGGGCGATAATGCCGCCCTCGTAGCCGCGCGATTGGGTGACGATATCGAAGGTCACGGCCGTGCCCAGGTCGATGACAATGGCGGGCGAGCCAAAGAGCGCATGCGCGCCGGCGGCGTTGGCCAGCCGGTCGGGGCCGATCTCCCGCGGTCGCGGATAACCGATGCGGACGCCGATTTTTTTCTCATACGTCAGCTCAAAGACCGGCCGGGGCCAGGCGCGAGCCGAGAGCAGGTGCTGGATTTTTTCCGTCGCGGCGGGAACGACGGAGCAGACCGCGGCTCCCTCCAGCGAAGGATATTCGGCCGCAATCCGGGTCAGCTCCGGGCCGAACCCCTCCCGCGCGTCCTCCAGCAGCCGGGTCGGCAGCGCGCGCTGGAAGACCGTCGCGCCGGTGGCGACGACGCCAAAGTGCGTATGCGTGTTACCGATGTCGATGCAGAGGAGATTCATCAG
>DASRHD010000153.1:0-9944 GCA_035650695.1 Opitutaceae bacterium | reverse complement strand
TGGCCCCCATCCGCCACACGCCGCGCCAAGTCGCTGCCGGCGTAAGCGGAGCGCGCACCACCATAAATACCTCCCCCGCGTTGGTGGCGGAGCCGCTCATGAAGTTCGGCAGAGTCAAATAGCTGCTCGTTCCGTTGAATCGCACCACCGGTTCATTGTTGGGCAAGGTCGAATCTGTCGCCGAGGTCACCAATTGAGGTTGGTTCGACGTCACAATTTGCGTCGCATTATTGCCATACTGGCTTTGGTCGACCCAGAGGTTGACGCCTGTTCCGACGCTTATGCCCGCGTCAGCTTTTAGCCAAAGCCTCGTGCTGGCCAAGGGCACGTCCGTGCCGCCGCCATCCAGCAGTGTCGTGACAGTGATCGGACTGGTGGGAGCAGATACGCCGGCATAACCTTGTGCCTGCACTTGGTAGGTGTAGATTGTGCCCGGGGTCAGTCCACTATCGATATAACTCAAGGAGTCTGGAACCGCGATTTGGACAGAGTGCGCTCCATCGGAACGCTCCACCACGTAATTCACATGGTCGCCTCGCGCCGGCGCCGTCCATTGCAGGCTGACTTGATGCGGCGACAACGGTGTCGCCGTGAGATTGGTCGGCACCGGCAAGGGTTGATATAATTTATATTTACTCCCAAGATAAGCGCCGACCGTCATGCGCTCGGCATCGTTCAGCACGTGGTCATAGACGATGACTTCGGCGATATCGCCCAGGAACCAGTCGTCGGTATTATGACCGAGCAATGGATCACTGCGGAAGTAAACGCTGTTGCTGGCGGTCTGGAAAAGGGGTAGCCCGTTGAGCCGGCAGGTCCATTCGCTGCTCTCCGAGCTGATGTTATAGATGTTAAACTGATCGAGCGGTTGCGGCGGTTTTCCGATCTCATGCATCGTCTGGCTGCCCCAGTCGTCGTTCAGGTCAATGGCGCCGTTCGTGTAAGGAAAATGAGGCCAGTCGTTGGCCCCCAACCTGTGCCGCGGCAGTGAGGGCAAGGCCTACGCTAGCTATTGCGAATAAAAGCCGGTGGAAAACGAGTCGAGCTGAAGCCATGACGGTTGGGCAGGCTGGAAAAGATGCCCTGACGAATCAATGACCAAATAGCTTCTCTTATGTAACGAATAAGGAACGCTTGACAGGGAGCGCCGCGCGGCGCGCTCGTTTTCCGCCGGCCCAACGCCAGCGGGAAGCGACGGGCCTGCTGTAAACACTTCATTCGGCCATCGACGGCTCACCCGGCAAGCGCAGCCGCGGCAATATGTGGTTTGCGCGTCCGTTCAGTTATCCGCTGGCGCCCCCACGGGGAATCGAACCCCGGTTTGAGCCTTGAGAGGGCTCCGTCCTAGCCGCTAGACGATGAGGGCGTTGGCGCGAACGGGAGACGAAAACGCACCGGCCGGCCGGTCGTCAAGCGCGCAGAGAGCACCAGCCCGGCCGTTATTCGCGCCGGCGAGCCTGCGCGAATAACGGCCGCGGCGCGGTTCCGGCGGGTTACGGCGGAATTTCCCGGATCCGGTACTGTCGAGCGCCGGCCGGCAGACCCGCCGCGGAGCGTCCGCCTTGTAGTGAAAAATCAACTACAAAGAGACGGGTTCGGCCGGCCCCCCGCCGGATCCCGGTATGGCCGGTGCCCGCCGCCGTCAGACCGAGAAAAGTTCCTCTGGTCGGAAAAAGCGCGCCAATTCCGCCTTGGCGTTCTCCACGCTGTCGGAGGCATGCACGACATTCTTCATCATCTCGGTGCCGAAGTCGCCGCGAATCGTGCCTTTTGCGGCCTTGCGCGAGTCGGTCGGCCCGAGCAAGTCGCGCACCTTCTGCACCGCCTGATCGCCCTCCAGGGCCATGACGATGACGGGGCGCGAGCTCATAAACGCCTCGATCTCCGGATAAAATGGCTTGTCCGCCACGTGCGCGTAATGCTCGCGCAGGATCGCGGGCGTAAGGCGAGTCATCTTGCAGCCGACGATGCTGAAGCCAGCCTTCTCGAACCGGTCGAGCACGTTGCCCACGTGCCGCTGCTGCATGCAGTCCGGCTTAAAGATAATCAGGGTTCTCTGCATAAAAGCGCGAACATACAGCCCGCGCTCCGCTTGGGAAGCCTGATTTTGGACGCCGGGCCGCACCCGGCCGCCGATTATTTCGCCGGCGCAGCCAGCGCGACCTCGACATTGGCGGCGGCCGAGGCGTAGAGCGCCGGCGGGCCGTCGTGGAGCATGCCCCGGGATTGGAAGGTGGCGTAGACCACGCCGAGGAGATTGTCGCCGTTCACGATGGTCGAGTCAGCGCGGTCGTTATTCCATCCCCTCACCTGCCAGCCGCCGTCGACCCGAGCCACGAGACGGTGGGCGACGGTCTCGCCGAAATGATTCCGGTAAACCACCACCATGCCCTCGCGCAGCCGGTCGGGATTGATCTTTTTCACCACCACGAGCGAACCTTCGCCAAAATAGGGAAGCATCGAAATGCCGGCGATGCGCATCACCGTCATATGGGGATGCAGGGCGGCGAGGGCCCGGGCGTCGGCCAGCGCGGTCTCAAACGAGATGGACGAGATCGGCGCGACATCCGCCGCCCGCATTACATTCGTCCCGGCCAGTGCGATGGCAATGACGGCGAGGGAGCGAAGGCGGGCGGCGAATTTCATGCGGCCATGCTAGCCGCTTCTCCGAATTTAGGGTATCAGGCACCGTACGGGATTTTCACTCTGGCTTTACTCAAATTTTATGTTTCGCGGCCCCTAGGCACTCCTACCGGCCGCCTGGGTAGGCTGAGGTGCTTACCTCGCGCTCCCGGCAGACACCCCAGAGCCGCCTAAAGCGTAAAACCCGGGTAAAGGGGCCTTGCTGACAAGGCACTGCATTTACAATCGCGCTGTTGCAATCCACTCGCCGCAATCGTCTCCCTGTCCGTCCCGAAATTGTGGTCTCTCCCGGCCGGCTCCCGCCCTCGCCGCCGCATTTATATTAGAGCGATTCTTGATAAAGTTTTTCGTACGCCTTGACGGCTTTTTTCCAGCTGAAGTCATGTCCCATGCCGCGACGCTGCACGGCGGCGAGCCGCGGTTTGTCGGCAAAAAGTTTCAGCGCGCGCTGCAGCATATCGCGCAGGCCCTCGGCGGAGGGCGCCCCCATCAGGCCGGTCCCGGCGGCCGGTTGCTCGTCGGCGTCGACCACGGTATCGACCAGGCCGCCGACGCGGCTGACCAGCGGCACCGTGCCGTAAACCTGCGAATACATCTGGTTGAGCCCGCAGGGTTCAAAAAGCGACGGCATGAGAAAAAAGTCGCTGCCCGCCTCGATCAGGTGGCTCATCGCCTCGTCGTGGCGGGCGCTGAGCGCGATTTTTTTCGGATGGGCCGCGGCGAGCTCGCGCAAGGCCTCCTCGTAACGCCGGTCACCGGTGCCGAGAACGATCAGGGTACAGTTCTTCGCGGCAAAAAAATCGCGGTTGGCGAGAAGGAAATCGATCCCCTTCTGCTCGGTCAGCCGGCAGACCATGCCGAAAATCGGCCCCTCGAACTGGGGATCAAGGCCATGGCGGCGCAGCAGCTCGGCGCGGCAGATTCCCTTGCCGGAAAGATCGTGCAGGGAATAGGTCGCCGGCAGGAGCGCGTCGGTGGCGGGATTCCACACCCGGCTGTCGATGCCGTTGAGCAGGCCGGCGAGGTCCTCTGTGCGCGTTTGGACAACGCCTTCCAGGCCGCAGGCGAATTCCGGCGTCTGGATTTCCTGGGCGTAGTGCGGGCTGACGGTGGTGACGCGGTCGGCAAAAAGAATGCCTCCCTTCATCATGCTCAACTGCCCGTAAAACTCGACGCCATCGATGCCGGCCAGCTCGTCGGGCAGGTTGGTGCGATAAAACGACCGCATGGGAAAAAGTCCCTGAAAGGCGATGTTATGGATGGTAAAGACGGTCTTGAGCGCGAGCGTGCCGCCGTGGCGGCGTTCGGCGTAGCGGAGGAGAAGGGGCAGCAGGGCGCCCTGCCAGTCGTGGCTGTGGGCGATATCGACATGCAGCTCGGTCTGGCGCATCGTCTCCACCACGCCCTTGCAGAAAAAAATGAAACGGTGATGGTTGTCCTCGTAATCGCGTTCGCCGTTGCCGTAAAGGCCGCGGCGGTCGAAAAACTCCTCGCGGCAGATGAAATAGATCGTGAGGTTCTTGCGCGGCGAAAACACCCGCACGTCCCCGGTGTAGAAAACGTCGCCCATTTCGATGCGCAGCCGGGCCCGCCGCTCCGCCCGCAAAGCCTGCGAATGCTCCAGCGCGGCACGGTAACCCGGAAGAAAAACCGAAACTTCATGTCCATAATCGGCCAGGGCCGCCGTGAGCGAACCCACCGCATCCGCGAGCCCGCCCGTCTTCACGTAGGGAAACATCTCACTGGCCACATGGACGATTTTCATCGCGCCACGCTTAGCCGCATTGTTGCCTGATTCAAACCAGAAAGCCTGCGCCGGATTTTTTTAATTGCCATGACCCTTCGCGACCGCCTCCTTGCCCGCCTGCGCGAGCCCGGCTATGTGCCGGTCAACGAAACCGAGCTCGCCCGTCAGCTTCATCTTAACAAAAAGGAGCGCCGCACCCTCGCCTTCGACATTCGGCGGCTGCTCGCCTCCGGCGAGCTGGTGCGGATCAAGGGCGACAAGCTCTGCGAGCCGGGCGAGGCCGACCTTGTCACCGGCCGTATTTCCTTCCGCCAGAACGGCAGCGCGCTCGTCATTCCGGAGCGCCGGGTCAACCAGACCGGCCCGGAGCGGCCGGCCGTCTTCATTGCCGCGGAAGACACCGACGTAGCCCTGCACGGCGACCGGGTGGTGGCCCGCCTCGTCACCGGCGCGCGCCGCGGCGACGGCCAGCTCGCCGGCCGGGTCATCCGCATTCTCGAGCGCGCCCGCGAGACCATCGTCGGCAACCTGCAGCGTTCGCGGCTGGTGTTCTTCGTCGTGCCGGACGACCCGCGCCTGGTCCACGACATCCTTGTGCCCGACCCGGCAAAGTCCGGCCTCACCCCCGTGCCCGCGGTCGGCGACAAGGTGGTCGTCCGCCTGCTCGAATGGAAACAGCGCGCGGCCAGTCCCGAGGGTGAGATTGTCTCGCGCCTCGGCCGCACCCACGAGCCGCGGGCCGAGTTGCTCGGCATTTATGAAAAGTTCGATCTCCGGCCGGCGTTTCCCGCCGAGGTCGAGCGTGAAGCCGCCGCCCTGCCCGCCCGCGTCCGCCCGGCCGAACTCGCCGGCCGGCTCGACTACCGTGATGTCCCCGTCTTCACCATCGATCCGGACGACGCCAAGGACTTCGATGACGCCCTTTCTTTTGAGGAGCTGCCGGGCGGCGACGTTCGGATCGGCGTGCATATCGCCGACGTCTCCGCTTACGTACGCCACGGCACCGCCCTCGACCGGGAGGCGCAGCGGCGCGGCAACTCCACCTATCTCGTCGGCACGGTCATCCCCATGCTGCCGGAAAAACTTTCCAACGGACTCTGCTCGCTGGTTGAGGCGGAGGACCGGCTGACCAAGGCGACGCTGCTCACCTTCGCCAAAAACGGCCGGCTGAAAAACACCGAGTTTGCCAACACCGTCATCCGCAGCCGCAAGCGCCTGACCTATCGCCAGGCCCACGCCCTGCTTTTCCAGAATTCGCTCGACGCCATCCGCGCCCTGCCGCTGCCGGCCGCGCACCAGACCGGATCGACCGGGCGCGCCCTCGCCTCGCTCAGCGACCTCGAGTTGATCGACCTGCAGGGTTGGCTGCGCCGGCTGTGGAAGATCGCCGCCAAGCTCCGCACCGATCGCATGGCCCATGGTTCGCTGGACCTCGACATGCCGGAGGTGAAAATTTTCGTCGACGAGCACGGTTACGCCGACCGCCTCGAGCGGATCGAGCATGACGAGAGCCACCAGTTGATCGAGGAATTCATGCTCGCGGCCAACGAGGCCGTCGCCCGGCTGACCCGCGAGCAGCACCTGCCCTCGCTTTACCGGGTGCACGACGATCCGGACGAGGAGAAGCTGGAGGAGTTCCGCCAGCTGGCCGCGACCTTCGGCGTCCAGGCCGGCGACCTGACCCGCCGGGCCGAGGTGGTAAAGCTGCTCGATACCCTGCGCACCCATCCGCAGGGCTACACTCTGCGGATACAGTTTTTGCGCAGCCTGAGAAAGGCGGTTTACCGCGCCTCGCCCGACGGCCACTACGGCCTGGCCAAAAAAGACTACACGCACTTCACCTCGCCGATCCGGCGCTATGCCGACCTGGTGGTGCACCGCGTCGTCGATTTTTATCTGGTCAAACATGCCGGCCGCACCGGGGCGCGCTCGGCCCCCGGCTACCAGCCCGGCAACCTGGAAAGCCTGGCCGAGCACATCAGCCTGACCGAGGTCAATTCGACCGAAGCCGAGCGCGAATCGCAAAAGATCAAGCTGCTCGAATTCTTCGAACGCGAAATGTCGAAGAAAAAGAAGACGCAATTTGAGGCCGTCATCACCGACGTGCGCAATCACGGCTTCTTCGTCGAGCTGCCCCAGGCCATGAGTTTTGGGCTGGTCCACGCCTCCTCGCTCACCGACGATTTTTATGTGCTCAACAATGCCGGCACCGCCCTGATCGGCCGTCGCACCCGGCGGCGCTTCGGCCTCAGCGAGAAGACCACCGTCGTGGTGGACAAGGTCGACCGCTTCAAGCGCATGATCGATTTTCGCGTGGTCTGAACACAAAGACGGGCGGGGCGGAAAAAATCGCCGCCTCTTTGCACCTTCACGTTTTCCCGCTAAAAATCTCCCATATGAAACACTACGATTTTGTCCAAAAATTCCGCCAGCTTTACGACAAGGCCGTCGGTCTCTACGCCAAAGGCCAGCGCGGCTCGGAAACATTTTTCACCGCCGAGGAAAAAGCCTGGCTGGCGGCCAATGGCCTCACGCCGCAGTACTTTTACGACTACGCGGAGGACGAAAATAACTCCGGCGAACCGGGCTATGACAACGCGCTCGCGATCGAATTTATCCGCCGCAGCTATTTTCTGGAGCGCCAGGACGGGCGCCCGTCTACCGCCATGCTCGAGGAGAGCGAACTGCCCGGCAAGACCGAGTCGGTGCGCGGCATCGAATGGCTTCCGCGCATCATCCCCAAGGCGAAAGCGAAGCTCCGCGGCGAGCTGCCGGTCAGTCTGATGTTCTGCTGCGGCGGCGACCGAAAGTTTTTCAAGGCCCATGATATCATGCCGGCGGAGTTTTTGAACCTGGTCTGGCGGTACGAAAAGGACGACACCGCGATTGTCGATTGGGTGGTGGCGCGGAGCGCGACGGCGGCCAGCCAGGCGGCGGCGTAAATTCGCCGAATTTCAGGCGTGTCCGGTTGACTTGGCCGAGCTTGTGTTCACGTTCGCGGAAAGTTTTCCCAACTTAACCAGAAGCCCGTCTTATGGCCAAATTCACCCTGAACGTCAACGGCCAGTCGCGCACCGTTGATGTCGCGCCCGATACTCCGCTGTTGTGGGTGCTCCGCGACCACCTCGACCTCGTCGGCACCAAGTATGGCTGCGGTATCGGCCAGTGCGGCGCCTGCACGGTTCACCTCAATGGCGCCGCGGTGCGTTCCTGCCAGCTGCCTGTTTCCAAGCTGCACGATGCCAAGATTGTCACCATTGAAGGCCTCTCCCCTGACGGCTCGCATCCCTTGCAACATGCCTGGTGTGAACTCGACGTCCCACAGTGCGGTTATTGCCAGGCCGGCCAGATCATGAATGCGGCCGCCCTGCTCGCCCGCACCCCCCAGCCGACCGACGACGACATTGACACGGCGATGGCGGGCAACATCTGCCGCTGCGCCACTTACCTGCGCATCCGCGCCGGCATCCATCGGGCCGCTGAACTCGCCCTGGCCGGGAAGGAGGCCGCCAAATGAAAGCTCCCGCCTCCCCTCCGCTCGACCGCCGCGGATTTCTCCGGCTCTCCGCTCTGACCGGCGGCGGGCTTCTCCTCGGCTTTTATCTCGCCCCCGTCCGTCATGCTTTCGGCGCCGACATCATCAAGGCGGACAAGCTTCCCGCGGGCGGCTATTTCGCGCCCGACGCTTTCATCCGCATCGCGCCCGACGGCACCGTCACGATTTTTGCCGCCCGACCGGAAATCGGTCAGGGCATCAAAACCTCGTTGCCCATGGTGGTGGCGGAGGAACTCTGCGTGCCGTGGTCTTCCGTCACGGTCGTGACGGCGCCGGTCGATCCGATCTTCGGCAACCAGTCCGCCGGCGGCAGCACCTCCACCCCCGGTTCCTATCAACAAATGCGGCGCGCCGGCGCGACCGCGCGCGCCATGCTGATCCAGGCCGCCGCCCAAACCTGGGGCGTGCCCGCCAGCGAGTGCTACGCGGAAAATGGCACGGTTTTTCACCGCGGGTCGGACAAAAAACTCACGTACGGCGAACTTACCGCCAAGGCCGCGGCCCTGCCCGTGCCGAATGAGGACGCGGTGCAGCTGAAGGACCCGAAGGATTTCAAGCTGCTCGGCACACGCGTCGGCGGGGTCGACAATCCCAAAATCGTAGTGGGCGATCCGCTTTTCGGCATCGACCAAAAGGTGCCGAACATGCTTTACGCCGTCTACGAGAAGTGCCCGGTGGCCGGCGGCAAGGTCGTCAGCGCCAATCTCGACGAAATCAAGGCCCTCCCCGGTGTGCGCCAGGCCTTCGTCATCGACGGCGGCCGCGACTACAACGGCCTGATGTCCGGCGTCGCCATCGTCGCCGACTCCACCTGGTCGGCCTTCAGCGCGCGCCGCAAGCTCCAGGTCAAGTGGGACGCGGGTCCGCATGCCGCCGACAGCTGGGACAGCTTCGCCGCCCAGGCGAAGGAGCTCGGCCCGAAAAAAGGCGAGCATTCCCTGCGCGACGACGGCGACGTGCAGGGTGCCCTGAGCAAGGCGGCCAAGACGGTCGAGGCGGATTATTCCTACCGTTTCATTTCCCATGTCGATCTCGAGCCGCAAAACTGCACGGCATACGTCCAGGGCGACCGCGCCGAGATTTGGGCGCCGACGCAAAATCCGGCCAAGGGCCAAAAACTCGTAGCCGATACGCTTGGGCTGCGCGAAGAGAATGTTACGGTGCACCTGACCCGTTCCGGCGGCGGCTTCGGCCGGCGCCTGGACAACGACCCCATGGTTGAGGCTGCGGCCATCTCCCAAAAGGCCGGCGTGCCGGTGAAGCTGACCTGGACGCGCGAAGACGATATGCGGCACGACCACTATCGCCCCGGCGGTTTCCATTTCCTCAAGGGCGGAGTCGATGAAAAAGGAAAAGTTGTCGCCTGGCAGGACCATTATGTCGGCTTTGGTTATGCCGAGGGCAAAACCTACAGCGGGTTGAGCGGCGACGAGTTTCCCGCCCGTTTTCTGCCCAATCTCCGCCTCGACCAGAGTACGCTCGTCTGCGACGTGCCGATGGGGCCGCTGCGCGCGCCCGGCAGCAACGTCTTCGCCTGGGTCATCCAGAGCTTTATTGACGAGCTGGCCCATGCCGGGGGCCGCGATCCGGTCGAGCTCCGCCTCGAGCTGCTCGGCGACCGCGACATGGTGCCGGGCTCCGGCCCGCGCGGGCAGCCGTACAACGCCGCCCGTATGAAGGGCGTGGTCAAGCTCGTCGCCGAAAAATCCGGCTGGGGCACGAAAAAGTTTCCCCGCGGACAGGGCCAGGGCATCGCCTTCCACTTCAGTCATCGCGGCTATTTCGCCGAGGTCGCCGAAGTCACGGTCGACCAGGACGGCACGCTCCACGTCAACAAGGCTTACGTCGCGGCCGACGTCGGCTCGCAAATCGTCAATCTCAGCGGCGCGGAAAGCCAGGTGCAGGGTTCGGTCATCGACGGCTTGGGAGCGGCCTGGCAGCAGGAGCTCGACCTCCAGCACGGCGCGATCGTACAGGGCAATTTCAACGAGTACGCCA
>DASRHD010000152.1:0-5593 GCA_035650695.1 Opitutaceae bacterium | reverse complement strand
TCACCACCCATTACATGGACGAAGCCGAGCGCTGCCACCGCCTCGCCTATCTCTCCTACGGCCGGCTGCTCGCGCACGGCACGGTGGCGGAGGTGGTGGCGGCCGGCGGGCTCACCACCTGGGCGGTGAGCGGGCCCGAATTGGCCGCACTGGCGGCGCGGCTGCGCACCGCGCCGGGCGTGGAGCAGGTGGTCGCTTTTGGCGGCACCCTTCATGTCAGCGGCCGCGATGCCGCCCAGCTTGACGCCGCCATCGCCGCGGTCCGCGACCCGCGGCATGAGTGGACGCGCATCCGCTCCGGCCTGGAGGACGTGTTCATCAGCCTGACCAGCCGCTCCCAGGACAACTTCTCCTGATCATGCGCCGCTTCACCCTTCACCGTCTCTGGGCCATCGTGCTCAAGGAATTCGTGCAGATGAAGCGCGACCGGGTGACGTTCGCGATGATGATCGGCATTCCCCTGCTGCAACTGATGCTTTTCGGTTTCGCGATCAATTCCGATCCCAAGCACCTCCCGGCCGCCCTCCGGATCGCCGATGACGGTCCATTCGCGCGAACCCTGGCGTCGACGTTGAAAAACAGCGATTATTTCACTTTTGTGCGCGAGACCTCCAGCGAAGCCGAGGCGGAACGGCTGCTGCAGCTCGGCGAGGTCCAGTTCGTGGTCAACATCCCGGTGGATTTCACCCGCAAGCTCCTCCGGGGCGAGCGCCCGACCGTGCTGATCGAGGCCGACGCCACCGATCCGGCCGCCACCGGTCCGGCCATCGCCGCCGCCCGCGCCGTCGCCGATACCGTGCTCGATCGCGACCTGACCGGGCCGCTGGCACGGCTGCGCGCCAAACCCGGCCCGATCGACTTCCGCGTCCACGCCCACTACAATCCGGAAAACCTCACCCAGTACAATGTCGTGCCCGGCCTGCTGGGCGTGGTCCTGACCATGACGATGGTCATCATCACCGCCCTGGCCATCACCCGCGAACGCGAACGCGGCACGATGGAAAACCTTCTCGCCACGCCCGTCCGGCCGACCGAGGTGATGATCGGAAAAATCATTCCTTACATCATTGTCGGCTATGTGCAGGTCACGCTCATCCTCCTTGCCGCCCGGTTCATCTTCGGCGTCCCGATGCTCGGCAGCCTGGCGCTGCTCTACTCCGTGGCCCTGCTCTTCATCGCCGCGAACCTGGCCATGGGCATCACCTTTTCCAGTCTGGCGCAGAACCAGCTCCAGGCGGTGCAGATGGCCTTCTTCTTCTTCCTGCCGTCGATCATGCTCTCCGGCTTTATGTTTCCCTTCCGCGGCATGCCGGAGTGGGCGCAGTGGATCGGCACCTGCCTCCCCCTGACCCATTTCCTCCGCATTGTCCGCGGGATTTTGCTCAAGGGCAACGGGGTGGTGGAAATCAGCCCGGAGATCTGGCCCCTGCTGCTTTTTGTCGTCGTGGCCATGATGATCGGGATCAAGCGCTATCGCCAGACGCTGGACTGAGCTCAGCCTTTGTTGCCCGCCAGCTGGCGCGCGACCGGGCCGTCGAGATGCATGACCGAGGTGGGGAAGGCAAAGGAAAGCCCGCGCGCCGCCACCGCTTTCATCAGGGCGAGATTGATCCGTTCGCGCAGTGCCATCTGCTTGGCGAAATCCGGTTCCCGCGTCAGGTAGACAAGCCAAAGATCGAGCGAGGAGGCGCTGAAATCCCGGAAATAAACCATGACCGAGGCGGGATCGACCCCCGGCTCGCGGAGAACGAGCTGGCGGATATCGTCGATCATTGCCGCCATTTGTTCCGGTGTGGTATCGTAGGTCAGTCCGATGACCTGCTCGACCCGCCGCTGGCTGAAGCGGGAGAGGTTATTGATCGTCTCGGCCGCGACCGTCTTGTTCGGAATGATGACGAGCGATCGGTCCACCGCGCGGAGCTTGGTCGAACGCAGGCCGATGTCCTCGACCGTGCCGGTGACGGCGGCGATCTGGACGGTGTCGCCGATCTTGAACGGCTGGTCGAGGGCGACGACGACCGAACCGAAAAGATTGGCGATGGTGTCCTGCGCCGCCAGGGCAAAGGCCAGGCCGCCGATGCCGAGGCCGGCGAGGAAGGCTCGCACGTTCGCCCCGAGGTTGTCCGCGATAAGGAGCACCCCAACGATGACGAAAAGCGCGATCAGGGTTTTTTTCAGCCAGGGCATGAACGGCGCGATGCTGAGCTGGCGCTCCCGCGCGACGTGATGGAGGTGATCGAGCAGAGCGTTGAAGGCGCGGAACAGGCCCCAAAAGATCACCAATGAAAAAGCGATGGTGGCGGCGATGCCGATATAACCATGGACCTGTTCGGAAAATTTCAGGGCGTCCAGCGCGCAAAAAATTCCGAAAACACCAATCAGGGCGCCGACCGGCGCCTCCAAAACCGGCAGGAGCTGATCGTCCAACGTCGTCCGCGTCCGCGCCGCCACCTGCCGCAGGCGGCGGAAAATAACCTCGGTAAGAACGCGCCGGAGGAGCAGGGTGAGGAGGAGAAAGAACGCGCTCACGCCGTAATGGGCCAGCGCGTTGCCGCTCTCGCCGACGCTGAAAAATTCCAGGACGGAATCGACGACGTTTTCAATGAAGCCGCTGGCCGCGGCGATCGCCGGACGGGGTTGGCGGGATGCGACCACGGCGGCGGCCGCCGCCGTCTTATTCCTCGATTCGTCGTCGGCGGTGTCAGGCTTGGCCGACGCCGGCGCCGAAGTATTTGCCGGAACAGGAGCCGACGCCGGTGGAGCGGCCGCGTTGCCGGCCTCGGCGCGGATAAGGGGCGGAAGCTGGACGGCGGTTAGCGCGAAAAACAGCAGCAGGACCAGGCGCTTCATTCCCGCGCAGTGAAAATGCGCCGCCCGGCATGTCAAAGGTTTAGTCAGCGGCCGGTTGCGCTTGCACCCCTGCTGCGGTCCGGGCCAAGCTGGATCATGCCGCTGACTTGCGTTGTCCTCGCCGTGACGGCGACGCCGTGGTGGGCCTGGACGGTTTTCTTCGTCTGTATTGCCCTCCTGTTGGCGCTCGACCTCGGCCTGATCCGTCGCGAATCGCATCCCGTGCCCATGGGCGAGGCGCTGAAATGGTGCGCGGTCTGGATCAGCCTGGCCCTGGGTTTCAACGCCCTGGTCTGGTGGTGGCGGGGCGACGAGGCGGCCGAGCAGTTCCTGGCCGGCTACCTCGTCGAACTGGGCATGAGCGTGGACAACCTCTTTGTCTTTCTCCTCGTTTTCGCCTGGTTCAAGGTCAAGCCGGCCTGGCAGCATCGCGTGCTCTTCTGGGGCATCCTCGGGGCGGTGATCATGCGCGGGGCGTTCATCCTTGCCGGTGTCAGCCTGCTCCAGCGCTTTCACTGGATCATCTACCTGTTTGGCGCGTTCCTTGTCTTCACCGGCGTGCGCCTGGCCCTGCCAAAAAAATCCACGGCGGAAATCGAGCCGGAGAAGAACCCCGTGGTGCGGCTCTTCCGCCGGTTCTTTCCGGTGGCGGCCGAATTTGATGGCCCAAAATTTTTCACCCGGGAGAACGGCCTTCGCCTGGCCACGCCGCTTTTCCTTGCCCTCCTCGTGGTGGAAACGACGGATCTCGTCTTCGCCCTCGATTCCCTTCCCGCCGTCCTCGCCATCACCACCGATGTCTTCGTGGCGCTCACCTCGAACATCTTTGCCGTTCTCGGACTGCGTTCGCTTTACTTCGCCCTCAGCGGCCTGATGCCGCATTTCCGCTTCCTCAAGGCCGGCCTCGCTGTCATCATGGTTTTTGTCGGCATCAAGATGCTGGCGGCACCCTGGATAAGCGTGTCCACCGCCCTCTCCCTCGGCGTCATCGGCACGGTGCTCCTGCTCGCCGTCCTGGCTTCGATGATTTCCCAAAAAACGCCGGCTCAAGGCTGACTTCGCGGCGCTCCGGCTCAGGCAAGAAATCGCGCCTCCCATTCCCGATGCGGCAACGGGCGGGGTCGCCAGGGGCCGAAAATCCTGTAGCGCGCATGCCCCACCCAGCGGTAGCCCGCATCGCGCAGACCACGGGGGAACAGGCGCAGCGCTCCCGCCAGGCCGTTGCGGCCGCAGGCGCGGAGAGCAGCGATGGCGGCATCCGTGTGGGTCAGAAAATCAGCCTGGTTGCGTCCCGCCTTTCCCGGACCGGTCAAGGCCGTCCAATCGGGCACGAATATGACCGAGCTGAAATCCTGCGTCGACATGCCGTGTTCGCGCAAAAACTCCTGGGCCGACGGGCCCTGCAGCGGGGCGAAGCGCAGCGCGCCGCGGCGATCAAGCCGGAGCAGAAAACGCACGACGCGCTGGCACAGCCCGCACTCGCCATCAAACAGCAATACCGGATCAACCCCGGCGTCGGACGGTTTCTCATTCATCGCTGACGCCACCCTAGCCGGCCGTTCGCCCCGCGCAAATCGAGATCTCGCTCAGGCCTGGTTTTGCTCCGCCGCCACGTCCGCCACGTCGGCCAAATCGCCCAACAGGTCGATCAGGGTGGCGAAGCGGTCGGTCCGCTTAGCGGTGGCAAACGACCCGATCTCGGCATATTTCACCTCGGCGCCCGTGAGTTCGAAGGCGCCGGACGCGCCGGCCCGCCGTGCCGCCATCAATTTTTCCCGCAGCTCGGGCAGGAGTGCCGCGCACAAAAATTCCGGCTGGTTCGTCTGCACAAACCACGCCCGGTCGAAGTCCGCGTCGCCCACGGAAATGTCGCGTGCGCCAAAAAGCGCGGTCAGCTTGCTCGCGACGCCGCGCTTCTTCAGCTTGAAGGTCAACGGGCCCGGCGCCGCCAGCTGGACCCGCGCCGCCGACCAGGTCGTCTGCGATTTGCCGCTGCCCGTCGTGTAGTTGAAAATCTGCACGACCTTGCCGCGCCGCGTACCCGCCACGGAGGGCCGGGCCAGCCAGCCGCGGGCGGGCAGGAATTCCAACCCAAGCTGCGCCGCCAGTTTTTGCAGGTTTGCCGCCGCCTTCCGCTTTTGGATCCACGCGCTCCAGATAACCAAGCCGCCGATGAGCGGGATGACGATGAAGGGCATAAACGACATGGCAGGAAGCCTAGAAAAAAAGCCTCCTTGCCGCCAGCGCTAACCGAGCGTGCCGAAAGCAAAAGGCCGGGCGCGCCCGGCGCCCGGCCTTGACCTAACCCCTAGGTTCCTCCGGCAAAGCAGGCTCAGTTCACCGCGATCTTGCGCGGCTTGACCGCCTCCGCCTTCGGCAGCGAGACCCGCAGCACGCCGTCCGCCAGCTCGGCATGGATTTTGTCCGGGTCGATGGCGTTGTCGTGCTCGATCACGAGCTCGTAGGGCACGTCGGTCGATTCGCGATAGAGCGCAGTCCAGCCCTCGGGCTGCTTCCAGCTGCGGCGGCCGGTAATGGTGATGGCATCGGCGTCGGCGGTCAGGTCGAGTCCGTCCTTCGCCACGCCAGGCAGGTAGATGGTGAGGCCGTAGGCTTCGTCGGTCTCCTTGATTTCATAGACCGGTTTCACGGCCGGACCGGACTCGGCCCCGGCGCCATTGCGGCGTGCAGGAGCGCGGTTGAACGAGGGAATAAGAGCATTGAAGAGTGACATGGTGTTTCC
>DASRHD010000151.1:0-6616 GCA_035650695.1 Opitutaceae bacterium | reverse complement strand
CATCCGCGCCGGCGGCAAGCACAACGACCTGGAGGACGTCGGCTTCGACACCTACCACCACACCCTCTTCGAGATGCTCGGCAACTGGTCGTTCGGCGACTATTTCAAGCGCGAGTCGCTCCAATGGGGCTGGGAGCTGATCACCGAGGTCTGGGGCATCCCGGCCAAGCGCCTTTTCGCGACCGTGTATTGGCCGGACAAGGACAAGAACGATCCCTCCGAGTTCGACCAGGAGGCCTACGACATCTGGGCCGGAATTTTCAAAAAAGCCGGCCTTGATCCGGACATCCATATCGTTCCGGGCGGCAAGAAGGACAATTTCTGGATGATGGGCGACACCGGTCCGTGCGGCCCGTGCTCGGAAATCCATTTCAATCTTCTGCCTGGTGACGACGAGCAGGCCGGCCGGGCGTTGGTCAACACCGGCTCGCCCCGCTGCATCGAAATCTGGAACCACGTCTTCATCCAGTTCAACGCCAATGCCGATGGCACCTTTTCCCCGCTAGCGGCCAAGCACGTCGACACCGGCATGGGCTTCGAGCGCGTCGCCGGAATTTACGCCACGACCAAGGGCTTCACCGATTTCTCCGCCGAACCGTCGAATTACAACGCCGACGTCTTTGCCCCCCTCCTTAAAAAAATCGGGGAGATTTCCGGCCGGACCTACCGGGGCACGGTTCCAACCCGGCGCGAGGGCCTGAGCGACCAGGAAAATACCGACGTCGCCTTTCGCGTCCTGGCCGATCACGCGCGCTGCGTCGCCTGCGCCATCGCCGACGGCATTCTTCCCGGCAATGAAGGCCGCAATTACGTCATCCGCCGCATCCTCCGCCGCGGCATCCTTTACGGCACCAAGCTCCGGCTGGAGCCCGGCTTTTTTGAAAAGCTCGTCGCCCCGGTGGTCGAGTCCCTCGGCCCGGTCTTTCCCGAGCTGAAACAACAGCAGGACCTGATCCGCCGCGTCATCCGCAGCGAGGAAGACAATTTCGGTCGTACCCTCGACAACGGCCTGGTCTTCTACAAAAAGAACCTGACCGATCTTGCCCGCAAGGTCGCGGCCAAGGTGCTGCCCAACGAGGATCCGGCCTATTATTCGGTGCTGGCGATGGGCCTGTTCATGAGCCTGGAGAAGGCCGCGGAGGCGCACGACTGCGACCTGGCCGATACCGCCTCGGCCCAGCAGCATCTCAAGGAGCTGAAGAAAAATTTGAGGATTCCCGGCCTGCTCGCCTTCGTGCTCTACGATACCTACGGCTTCCCGCTCGACATGACCAAGCTCCTCGCGGCGGAAAACAGCCTGGACGTGGACATCGAGGAGTTCGAGCGGCTGATGGAACAGCAGCGCGAACAGGCCCGCGCCGCGCAGGTCAAAAGCATCGTCAAGGCCGCGACCGAAGGCCAGGCCGTGGTCGAGCAGAAGCCGACCAAGTTTCTCGGCTACGCGCAGCTCACCACCCACGCCCAGCTCGTCGACGCCGTCTACGCCGACAAGGAGATCTTCCTCGTTTTCGATCAGACGCCGTTTTACGCCGAGATGGGCGGCCAGCTCGGCGACACAGGCACGGCCCTGATCAATGGCCAGTTCGTCCGCATCGTTGATTGCATCAAGGACAAGGCCGGGCGCCACCTGCACAAAATCGCCGGCAACACCCTGGTCGTTTCCTCCGGCCCCCGCTCTGAGCTCTCGGTCGACGCCCTTCGCCGCCGCGCGATCCAGCGCCATCATACCGCGACCCATCTTCTGCACTGGGCCCTGCGCACCGTTCTCGGCACCCATATCCGGCAGGCTGGCTCGCTCAACGCCCCCGACCGGCTGCGCTTCGACTTTTCCCACTTCGAGGCCGTGACGCACGCCCAGCTCCAGGAAATTGAAAAGCTGGTCAATGAAAAGGTCATCGACAACGCCAAGGTCGACGCCTACGAAACCGATTTCGACAAAAAACCGGCCGATACCCTCGCCTTCTTCGGCGAAAAATACGGCAAGATCGTCAGGGTCGTCGACATCGGAGGCTTCAGCCGCGAGCTTTGCGCCGGCACGCACGTTGCCACCACCGGCGAGATCGGTCTGGTCAAGATCGTCCACGAAAGCGCCATCGCCGCGGGCACCCGCCGGATTGAGGCCGTGGCCGGCCAGGCGGCCTACGATTTCGTCAGTCAACGCGAAGCCGCGCTCGGCGCGGTCAACGAACTCCTCTCCGCCGGCCCGCAGGACGTCGTCCGGAAACTGGAGTCCTTGCTGGCCCAGCAGAAGGAGCTGGAGAAAAAGCTCAAAGCTTTCGAGCAGCGCGAGTCCGCCGACCTGGCGGGCGAACTCGCCGCCAAGGCCGTGGCGCGTGACGGCTTGAAATTCGTTTCGGCCGGGGTCAACGCCGACACGCCCGAAGCCCTGCGTGCGCTCGGCGCGCAGGTCGTGGACAAAATCGGCGAAGGTGTGGTCGTGCTCGGTGCGGCCTTCGGCGACAAGGCCGCCATTGTCGCGTTCTGCTCGCCGGCAGCGATCAAGGCGGGACACCAGGCCGGCAAGCTGGTCAATGAATTGAGCGCGAAACTTGGCGGCAAGGGCGGCGGCAAGCCCGATTTCGCCATGGGCGGCGGCAAGGATGCGGGCAAGCTTGCCGAGGTGCTGAAAAGTTTGGCCTGATCCCGCGAGAAATTCGAAATTGGGAAACGATGAAACCAGATTCATGGTTTCCCGGCTTGTGAATTAAATTTACCGCCTTTCGCGTCCTCACATCTTTGCGTTTAACCAAAAATCCCATGATCACCTATTCTGCTCCCGACCTCACCCAACATCCGCCGCGCAGCCCGCGCGTCCGCCTCGGCGGTTATCTCCATCTGCCCCGCCTGCTCGACAAGGCCCGCGCTTTTGCCGCGGGGAAAATCGGTGAATACATTTATCCCTGCCCGCTGGACAAGCGTTTCTTCACCTTCACCGGCATCGACCCGGAAGCGTTTCTTGCCGCCGTCAAGGCCGGCAAGGGCGACGTGGAAATGCTGCGCTGGGTGAACGAACAGACGAAGCCGGTCCGCGCCGCCTGGGAAATCGAGTCCTGGTCCCGCTGGCTGGAAGCGCTCGGTCCCGGCGACGCCCAACGTCATGCCGGAATGGCGGAGGACATCAAGGAACTCTCCCCCGGCCGCGACGATATCCGGACGAACTTTGACCGTCTCGATCTCGACGATTACATCAGTTTCGGCGGAAAGGCCTGAACCTTTTTCAATTCAGCCTGGCCCGCTGACCAGGGGCACGAAGCGGACATTGCAGAGCGGGCGCCGACGCTCGCCGCCAGAGGTTTTTTCCACCAGCATCAGGATCTGTGATTCGCCCGGGATGCCGACGGGTAAAACCAGCCGGCCACCGATCTGGAGTTGCGCGGGCAACGCCGGAGGAATTTCCGGCGCGGCCGCCGCCACAACGATGGCGTCAAACGGTGCGGCCTCCAGCCACCCCCGGGTGCCGTCGTCGACCCGCAGTGCGACGTTGCGGCAGCCCAATTCTGCCAGACGGACCTTGGCTTCGGCGGCCAGGACCGGAATGCGCTCGATCGAGAAGACCTCGCCGGCCAACCGCGATAAAATCGCCGTCTGGTAGCCTGAGCCGGTGCCGATTTCGAGCACGCGGCTCGACGGTCCCAGCTCAAGCTGGGCGATCATGAAGGCGATGAGGGATGGCTGCGAGGTCGTCTGGTCGAAACCGATGGGCAGCGGCTTGTCCTCCTCCGCACGGGCGAGGAGCGTCGGTGGCAGGAAGAGTTCGCGCGGCACGGCGCGCTGGGCCTCCTGCACGCGGGCGAGATCGTCATGGAAAGGCATCCGGCAAATGCAGGCTACCCCTTCCGGCCGCCTCCGCAAGCAAGGCGGGCGGAGCCCTAACGATAAAGCGCGGTGACGGGCGAGGCGGTGAGGACGTTATACTGGCGCATGGCCAGCCGCCACCATTCGGCCAGCGCCCCGGCGGGCAGGCTCCAGAGCTCGCGGTGCAGCCAGATCATGGATTCCGCATCGAGCAGCAGCGCCATTTTTTCCTTTACCGTCAGATCCTCCGGCCCCTCGTGCAGCAGGCGGCGCCGGAGCTGCTGGAAATACTCCCGCGCCTCCTCGCTGGGACGGCGGTGGCGGAGCAGCGCGACGTGCATGGAATTGATATATGGATCAAGCACGGCCTGAAGCAGGCCGTAATCGTCGCGCAAGGGCTCGATCGGGATGAGACGCTTATAGCACTCGGACAGGTTTTGCCGCAGGCGCTTCAGCTCGTACGGCGGCTGGGTCTCCTCCGGAGTGAGAAACAGGCCGAGCTGCCGGGCACGACGCCCGATCCCGGCCTTGCTGAGAAAAATCGACAAGGGAATGGAAAAGATCAGCCCGGCGATGACCGGGCTGAGCCACCAAAAGAACGACGGGAGAAGCACGAAGGCGGAGACGCCCCAGACCAAGCCGAAGATGGTGTGACCGCCGTGAGTGAGGATGGCCTCGCGCCAGTCCTCGTTGTCATTGGAGCCGCGGCGCTGCGTGATCCAGGACACGCCTTGGCCGAGGAGGGTAAAAATGACGAATTTGCTGTTGAACATCATGTTCACCGGCGCGAGCAGGACGGAAACGATCGTCTCGCCCAGCGCACTCAGCGCCACGCGCCACCGGCCGCCAAATTTTTCCGCCTCAGAGTGGTTCTGCATGGTGAGGATGACGCTGAGCAGCTTGGGCAGAAAGAGCAGAAGCATGGTCAGGGCGAAAAGGGTGAGCGCCTCGGGGACTTCGATCATGTAGCCGAAAAGCCGGGTCACGTCCTCCGGCCGGAGAAGGTTTGCTCCCGGCATTTTCAGCGTCTTGAACATGTGGACCGTGCTGAGGAGGAGAAAAAGCAACCAGAGCGGCGAGGAGACATAAGCGAGCACCCCGAAAAGCAGGTGCAGACGGTTGATGGGATGGAAACCGCGGGCGGTGAGCAGCCAGGTATGCTGGAGATTGCCCTGGCACCAGCGGCGGTCGCGCTTGGCATTGTCGATCACGGTGGGCGGCCCCTCCTCGTACGTTCCCTCGACGTCATGCGCCAGCCAGACCGCCCAGCCGGCCTTGCGCATGAGCGCGGCCTCGACGAAATCGTGCGAAAGGATGCGGCCGCCGAACGGCTCGCTGCCGGGCAGACCGGGCAACGCGCAATGGTCCATGAACGGCTGGATCCGGATGATGGCGTTGTGCCCCCAGTAATTGCCATCGCCTTGCTGCCAATAGTTGAGGCCGGCAAGGAAAAGCGGACTGTAAAGCCGGTTGGCGAAAGCCTGGATGCGGGCGTAAAGCGTCTCGCCGTTGACGATGCGCGGCGCGGTCTGGATGATGCCGACGCGCGGATTTTTTTCCATCATCGCGACGAGCTGGACCAGCGCCCGTCCCGTCATCAGGCTGTCGGCGTCGAGCACGACGAAGTAACGGTAGCGGCGCCCCCAGCGCCGGAGAAAATCGGCGACGTTGCCGGCCTTCTTGTTGATCGCCTGCCGGCGCTTGCGATAAAAGATGCGGCCGAAGCCGCCGACCTGCTTGCACAGCTCCAGCCAGGCGACCTCTTCCTGGATCCATTGGTTCGGCTCGTTCGAATCGCTCAGGATGAAAAAGTCGAAATGCTCGATTTTTGTCGTTTCCTCAACGGAGCGGAAAATCACCCGCACCGCTTCGAAAACCCGGCTTACGTCCTCGTTGAACACCGGCATGACCACGGCAGTCCCTCCCAACGGCGGATCCGCCTCCCAATCGACCGAACGCGTGATCCGGCAGGAGTCGCCGCCCCGATTGATGACATAAAAACCAATCATCGCCAGGCAGAAGCCGGTCGCGATGTGGGTGAAAAGGACGATGAAGAGCAGGAAGATGGCGAGGCCGGTGGCGGAAAGGCCGTCCCGCCACAGCAGGTCGGCCATGAACCAGCTGGCCAGGCTGACCAGCACAAAGAGCGCGGAGAAAAACAGAAAACGGCGCCGCTGCTTCCGGCGGGCGGCGGGGCGGTCTGCCTCGAAAAGTTTCATGGCGGGCTGAGGCGGGCCTCAGCGGGTGGCGCGGAAAATCAACCCCAGCGCGGCGAGGAAGAGCGCCCAAAGAAAAAGCGTGCGCAGCAACGGCCAGCGCTCGAACCGTTCCAGCGTCTCGCCCGCCACCTCGCTGATGGTTCCGAGCTCGATCGGGCGCGGCACCATGCTGGAGACCGCCAGGTCGGGACCGGCCCGGACATAGCTGGCCCGCATGGCGCGGGCGAAATCCGCCGGGACATTTTCGTCGTCGAGAAAAGCGTAGGGCCATTTTTGCGGACCGTCGGAGACGAGCAGCGCGAGCCGGCCGTTGATCGCCACGCGCTCGTTTGGCTGGTCGGAATCATTCAGCACCCTGCCGAACCAAACATCCATCAGCGCTTCCGTCTCCTCCGCCGCCAGCGTGGTGGGATCAAGGGCGGGATGTTCCGCATGGCGGCGGGCGGCGCGCTCGAGGATCTTCTGGATGAGCCGGCTCTGGTGCAGGCGATTGTGGATGCGGTGGGCGCGGAGATAATCTTCGACGCGCACGTACGCCGCATTCCATTCCTCCATCGTGCCCGTTTTCGGGCGGAACGCGGGTGGCAGATCGACCGCGCGGG
>DASRHD010000150.1:0-9079 GCA_035650695.1 Opitutaceae bacterium | reverse complement strand
GATCTTGGGCCGCGGGTTTTCGATTAACGGCGGTTGGCCGTCGGTTTTTATGGCGCCACCCCTGTATCGGTGGCGGGCGTCTTTTGTTTAAAGGCAAGTTTTTCGCCGTCGCGTACGACGAGGACGGGCTCACCGTCCTTGACCTCGCCGCGAAGGATGGCCTCGGCCAGCGGATCTTCGAGGTAATGTTCGACCGCGCGGCGCAACGGGCGGGCGCCGTACTTCTCGTCGTAACCCTTTTCGATCAGCAGGATCTTGGCCTCGGGCGTGAATTCGAGCGTGATTTTACGCTCGGCCAGGCGTTTGGCGAACTTCGCCGTCTCGAGCTCGACAATCTTGGTCAGATCGTCCCGGTCGAGCGGCCGGAAGAAGATGATGTCGGAAATACGGTTGAGGAACTCCGGCTTGAAGATGCGCTTGGCCTCCTCCAATACCTTCTCGCGCATCTTCTCGCTGTCGTTGAAGCTGCCGGCAGCGGCGGCGAAACCCATCGAGGTCTGACGCTGCAACAGCTGCGCGCCGACGTTCGATGTCATGATGATGATGGTGTTGCGAAAATCCACCGTCCGCCCGAGCGAATCGGTCAGGCGACCGTCCTCCAGAATCTGGAGGAGCAGCTGGATGACGTCGGGATGGGCCTTTTCCACTTCGTCAAAGAGGATGACCGCATAGGGCTTGCGGCGGACGGCCTCGGTCAGCTGGCCGCCCTCCTCATAACCGACATAGCCGGGAGGAGAGCCGATCAGGCGCGAGACGGAGAATTTCTCCATGTACTCGCTCATGTCGATCTGGATGAGCGCATCCTGGTTGCCAAACATCTGGGCGGCGAGCTGCTTGGCCGTCTCGGTTTTGCCCACGCCGGTGGGACCGACAAAAAGGAACGAGCCGATCGGCCGGCGCGGATCCTTCAGATCGGCGCGGGAACGGCGCAGCGCCCGGGCGATGGCGCCGGCGGCGACGCTCTGGCCGATGACAACCTTCTCGATCTCGCCCTCGAGGGTAAGCAGTTTCTCGCTCTCCTTCTTTTCCATCCGGCTGAGCGGAATGCCGGTCCAGTCGGCCACGACCTGCATCATCAGCTCCTCGTCGACCACGACGCGTTTTTCCTCGCGGGCCTTCTTCCACTGCTCGGTGATCTGCTCCTGCTTGAGGCGGAGCTGTTTCTCCTGGTCGCGGAACTTGGCGGCCTCTTCAAAATGTTGCTTGCTGATCGCCTCCTCCTTGCGGGCGCAGACGGATTCGATCTCCTTCGTCAGCTGCTCGATGTCCGGCGGGCGGTTGAGCGCGGCGATGCGGGCGCGGGACCCGGCCTCGTCCATCACGTCAATCGCCTTGTCGGGGAGGAAGCGGCCGGTGATGTAGCGGTCGGAAAGCTTGGCCGCAGCCTCCAGCGCCTTGTCGGTGAAGGTGGCCTTGTGATGGTCCTCATACTTGCTGCGGATGCCCTTGAGAATGAGGATGGTGTCATCGACCGAGGGAGCCTCCACCTTGACGGACTGGAAGCGGCGGTCGAGTGCGCTGTCCTTCTCGATATACTTGCGATACTCGTTGAGGGTGGTCGCACCAATGCACTGGAGCTCGCCGCGGGAAAGGGCGGGCTTGAAGATGTTGGACGCGTCCATCGCGCCCTCGGCGGCACCGGCGCCGACGATGGTATGGAGTTCGTCGATGAAAAGGATGATGTTCTTGGCCCGCTTGATCTCGTCCATCACGGCCTTGATCCGTTCCTCGAACTGGCCGCGGTACTTGGTGCCGGCGACCATGAGGGCGAGGTCGAGGGTGATGACCTTCTTGTCCATCAGGATTTCGGGCACGATGCCGTTGGCAATCTCCTGGGCCAGGCCTTCGACAATGGCGGTCTTGCCCACGCCGGCCTCGCCGATGAGGACGGGATTGTTCTTGGTCCGGCGGCAGAGGATCTGGACGACGCGGCGGATCTCGTTCTTGCGTCCGACTACCGGGTCGAGCTCGCTGCGGCGGGCCAGCTCGGTCAGGTCGCGGCCGAAGGCCTTGAGGGCCGGCGTCTTGACCTCTTTCTTTTCTTCGCCCGCGCCACGGGCGGACGGCGCGGCGGCTTCCTCGCCCCCCTCGCCGCCGGAAAACTGCGGATCGAGCTCGCGGAGAATTTCGTTGCGGGTGCGTTCGATGTCGATGTCGAGTGACTTGAGGACCCGGGCGGCCACGCCCTCGCCTTCCCGGAGGAGGCCGAGGAGGATGTGCTCGGTGCCGACGTAGGAATGGTTGAGCGCCTTGGCTTCCTTGCCCGCCAGGGCCAGAACTTTCTTGACCCGCGGAGTATAGGGAATGTTGCCGGCAGGCTTGGTTTCCTGACCGGTGCCGACCTGCTTTTCCACCGCGGAGCGGACGGTTTCAAGGTCGAGCCCCATCTTCTGCAACACGCTCACGGCCACGCCCTGCCCCAACTTGATCAAGCCAAGGAGGACGTGCTCGGTGCCGACATAGTTGTGGTGAAAGCGGTCGGCTTCCTTGCGCGCGAGGGCAAGCACCTGCTGCGCGCGAGGCGTGAAATTGTTCATCGGTTCGGGGGAGTCGGCCATGGTGTCGAGTTAGTTCTTTCCGTTGATATTGAAATTAGGAAGCGTCATCTTGGCAAATTCTTCGCGCAGACGGCTGGCGCGGGCGATGTCGCGAGCGCCGGGTTCGAGGTTGAGTTTGGCTAGGTGCTGGACGTGTCCCGGCTGCGATTCGATCAGGAGGCGGTCGACGGTGGCGCGCACGGTGTCGGCAAAGGCGCCGAGGTCGATGCCGAGACGGATAAGGGAAAGGAGGTTCATCGCCTCGCTCGAGGTGAGGAGGTGGGAATTCTGGAGGATGCCGTAGGCGCGGCCGATCTTGTCGTAAAGTTTGTTCGGATCGGCCTCGAGCAGCTTCTGGCGGGCGTTGAGCTCGTGCTCGATGATGGAGTTGAGCACGGTGGTCAGACGCTTGATGATATCCTCCTCGGACTCGCCCAGCGTGGTCTGGTTGGAAATCTGAAAAATGCTGCCGCTGGCGTCGGAGCCCTCGCCGAACAGGCCGCGCACGACCATGCCGAGCTGGTTGACGGCGCGGACGACTTTTTCCATCTGGCTGGAGATGACGAGCGCGGGCAAATGCATCATCGCCGAGGCGCGCATGGCGGTGCCGAGATTGGTCGGACAGGCGGTGAGATAGCCGAGCGTCGGCGAGAAGGCGTAGTCGAGGTGGTCCTCCAGCGCGGTGTCGAGCTCGTTGATCGCATTCCAGGCTTTTTTGAGCTGGAATCCGGCGCGGAGCGTCTGGATGCGGAGGTGGTCCTCCTCGTTGACCATGATGGAAAAGGTCTGCTCGCGATTGATGACCACGCCGGCACCGGCTTTGGAGCCGCTGAGCTCGCGGCTGATCAGGTGGCGTTCGACCAGGATTTGTTTTTCCAGATCGGCGAGGTCGCCGACGGCGATGCTCAGGCCGCGCTTCATTTGCGGCAATTCCCCGACCGCATCGCGGCAGGACTCAAAAATGGCGTTGCGCTGCGCCGGCTTGGCCCAGCCGGGAAACGGCTGGGAGGCCAGATTGCGGGCGAGGCGGATGCGCGTCATGAGCACGATCGGGCACTTGCTGGCCGTGGTGTCGGTCAGCTCGGAGGGCGTGTCGATAAGCGAAGTGATGGTCATGTCAGCGCGGCGGCTTTTGCTCGAAGGATTGCCGGACTTGGTGGATTTCGTCACGGTAGCGGGCGGCGTCCTCGTAGCGTTCGGATTTGATGGCGCTGTCGAGTTCGGTCTCCAGCTGGGTAAGGCGGTCGTAAAGCGATTTCCGCTCGAGGGCGCGGCGCGGGATCTTGCCGATATGGACGGAGCCCTTGTGCATGGTGTCGAGCATCGGTTCGATCAGGCTCTTGAAATAGTCGTAGCAGGCGGGGCAGCCAAAGCGACCGTGCTTCTTGAAGTCGGCGGCGGTGAAACCGCATTTCTCGCAGCGCACCCCGGCGGCGGGCTCGGGATTGAGCGAGGCCTTGAGCAGCAGATCGGCGAGGGAAAATCCGCTCGGGTCCGTCACCCCCTTGGCCTGGGCGCATGCTTCGCAAAGGTCCACCTTGTGCACCTTGTTGTTCACGATCTGCGTGAGGTGCACCGTGGCGGGCTTGGAGCAAAGGTCACATTTGAGGGGGTTGGCCATGGACGGAATATAGCAGGAACATCCTAATCTATCGACTCAAGTTGAGAAAAATTATGGTGAATCAATTGCACGGCCTCCTTTTCCTGCACTAATCATGCCATGCTGCCGCGCCCTGGCAAGCGTCCAGCGGACTGCGCCAGGCGCGCCGCGGGCGCACAGGTTGGCGCAGTTCATGCGCTAAGCTGGCGCACACTGCAAAGGCGCTGCATCTTGGCGCCGGTCAGATTTTCGTGCCTTCGGTCTGGACGCGGCGGCGGAAGGCGGAAAGGACGCGCTGGGTGATGGCGCCCGGCCGGCCCGTGCCGATCTCGCGGCCGTCGAGCTTGACCACGGGGATGACCTCGGCACCCGTGCCGGTGAGGAAGCATTCGTCGGCGTTCCACACGTCGTAGCGGGTGAGGTTGTTTTCCGCGACGGGCAGACCCAGCTCGCGGGCGATGGCGAAGACGGCGTCGCGGGTGATGCCCTTGAGCGCGCCCTGCGAGGCGGCTGGCGTGATAAGGGCGCCCTTGTGGACGATAAAAAGATTGTCGCCCGTGCATTCGGCGACGAAGCCCTGGTCGTTGAGCATGATGGCCTCGAGTGCCCCGGCTTGCCGCGCCTCGAGCTTGGCCATGATGTTGTTGAGATAATTCAACGACTTGACCGTGGGAGGCAGGGCGTCCGGACCCCAGCGCCGGGTCGCGGCGGTGATGATTTCCAGGCCCTTGTCGTAGTATTCCTGCGGATAAAGCGCGATCTTGTCGGCAATGATGAAAATCGTCGGCGTCGGGCAGAGCCACGGCGAGAGGCCGAGGTCGCCCACCCCGCGCGTCGCCACCAGGCGGATGTAGCCGTCGCGCAGGCCGTTCTGCCGGCAGCTTTCACACACCGCCGCGGAAAGCTCCGCCCGGGTCAGCGGCAGCTTCAGCAAGATGGACTTGGCGGAGTACTCGAAACGCTCGAGATGCTCGTCGAGGCGGAAAATGTTGCCGCCGTAAAGCCGGATACCCTCGAAAATTCCATCGCCATAGAGCAGGCCGTGATCGAATACGGAGATCTTCGCATCCGCGGCGTCGACAAATTTTCCATCGAGGTAAATCTTCATCTCGCCAAAATAGCGCGCGGCGAAAAGGTTTGTCCAGCCTGCGCGCAGCCGTCCCCGGCCCCTCCCCCTGCCTAAGTCCGCCATGGCCGGATTTTTGCTTCACGTCGCGGAACTGTTGCCAAGAAAGCCTTTCCTTTGCACTGCCTTCCTCCACTCTCACCCGTCCGCATGACCGCCTCCGCGTCCTCCGCAGCCGACCTCACTTACATCATTGGCCATCGCAATCCCGACGCCGACGCCATCTGCTCCGCCATGGCCTATGCCGCCTACAAGGAGGCGCGCGGCGAGCAGGGATATATCGCCGCCCGCTGCGGCAATTCCAACGCCCGGATCGACTCCATCCTCCAGCGCTTCCGCCAGCCGCTGCCGCTTTACCTCAACGATGTCACCCCGCGCGTCCGCGACGTCATGGCCACCGAGGTCGTCCATGTGCCGCAGACCGCCACCTGCGCCGAAGCGCTCGAGCTGATTGACCGCCACGGCGTGCACGTCCTTCCCGTCACCACCTCCAGCCGCCGCGTCGTCGGGACCGTCACCATCGCCCAACTCGGCAGCTTTTTCCTGCCACGCATCAGCGAGCCGCGCCTCATGCGCCAGGTCAACTCCAGCCTCGCCCACATCGCCCGCGCCCTCAAGGCCCGCGTCCTCCACACCGTCGAGCCCGACCGCGCCGAGAACCTCTATGTTCGCGTCGGCGCGATGGACATCCGCTCCTTTGGCCGAATCTCTCCCGAAGACGACATTCCTTCCTCCCAATCGCTCATCGTCGTCGGGGATCGCTGGGACATTCAGCAGCGCTCCATCCAGCTCGGCGTCCGGGCCCTCGTCATCACCGGCAACCTGCCCGTCGACGAAGAAGTGATCCAGCTCGCCCGCGCCCAGAACGTCTCCGTCCTCGTCAGCCCCTACGACTCCGCCACCACCGCCTGGGTCATCCGCGCCGCCTCCACGCTCGAGCGGCTGATCGACCGCCAGTACTCCTCTGTCAACGCCGACACGCGCATTGCCGACCTGCGCAAACGGATCGCCGTGTCGTCCGTTCCCGCCATCATCGTCCTCTCCGACGACGCCCAGCTCCAGGGCATCCTGACCAAGACCGACCTGCTCAAGCCGGTCAAAACCCGCCTTGTCCTCGTCGATCACAACGAAATGAGCCAGGCCGTCACTGGCGCCAACGAGGTCACCATCACCGAGATCATCGACCACCACCGCCTCGGCCCGCTCAACACTCCCCAGCCGAGCCTTTTCATCAACGAACCCGTCGGCTCCACCTGCACCATCATCGCCGAACTTTTCCGCCGCGACGGCATCGCGCCCTCGCCCGACATCGCCGGCATCATGATGTCCGGCATCATCAGCGACACGCTCCACCTCAACTCACCCACCACCACGGAAAAAGACGCCTCCAACCTCGCGTGGCTCGCCCGCATCGCCGGAGTCGACTCCCGCGAGCTGGCTGACTCCATCTTTAGCTCCGGCTCCGTCATCCTCGCCAGCCCGCCCGACAAGGTCATCCGCTCCGATTTCAAGCTCTACGAGGAGGACGGCGTCCGCTTTGCCGTCTCGCAGGTCGAGGAACTCGGCTTCGGCAACTTCTGGCAGCACGCCAAACAGCTCGCCGCCGCCCTCCAGCAGCTCCGCGACGAGGAACGCCTCGCCTTCGCCGCGCTTCTCGTCACCGACATCAACACCCAAAACTCGCTCCTCCTCGTCAAGGGCGACGCCGAACTCATCAGCCGCATCCACTACGCCCACGTGGAAAAGGACGAAATTTTCGACCTGCCCGGCATCGTCAGCCGCAAAAAGCAGCTCATCCCCTACCTCACGAGCATTTTGAAGGAAATGGCGGCGACCGGCGCCTCCCCTCTCGCCGCCACCGGCGCGCCGTTCGGCAAGGGGCGGTGAGAATCGGTCCGGTCACTGCGCCCGGCGCTTTGCATCGTCCAAATCCGCAGCCCCTATGGTCAGGTTGTGGGTTCCCAAGGCGTGTAGCCTGACGCGTCTCCCTGATTCCCGTTGCCTCGCGCCCGCCGGTTCCGCAATTTGACGGGTTATGACCGCTGAGCACACCGAGCCCGCCGCGCCGGCCCCGAGCGATTTCATCCGCGACATCGTCGCGCAGCACGTCGCGGAAAAACGCTACGCCAAAATCGTCACTCGCTTTCCGCCCGAGCCTAACGGCTACCTCCACATCGGCCACGCCAAGTCCATCTGCCTCAATTTCGGCATCGCCCGCGAAAACGCCGGCCAGTGCAATCTCCGCATGGACGACACCAACCCGACCAAGGAGGACGTCGAATACGTCGATTCCATCATCGCCGACGTGAAATGGCTGATCGATGGCTGGGCCGACCATTGTCTCGGTTTCAAGCCCAAGGGCAAAACGCCGGAGATGCAGACGGTCAACGGCAAGCCGGATTTCTATCTCGGCCCGGTGGCCGACTCCTCCGCACTCCGCAATCCAAATTCCAAAACCCAAAATCCAAAATCTGAAATCGCCGAGCCTTTCTACGCCAGCGACTACTTCGACCAGATTTACGAGTACGCCGTCGCGTTGATCAAGAAGGGCAAGGCCTACGTCTGCGATCTTTCGCCCAAGGAAACCGACGAATACCGCGGTCCGCCGGACAAGCCGGGCCGCGATTCGCCCTGGCGCAACCGCACCGTCGCAGAAAGCCTGGATCTCTTCGCGCGCATGAAGGCCGGCGAGTTTCCCGACGGCGCACGCACGCTCCGCGCCAAAATCGACATGGCCTCGCCCAACATCTGGCTGCGCGATCCCCTCCTCTACCGCATCCGCCACGCCGAGCATCACCACACCGGCGACAAATGGTGCGTCTATCCGCTCTACGATTTCGCCCACTGCCTGAGCGACTACCTCGAAGGCGTCACCCATAGCATCTGCACGCTCGAATTCGAGGTGCACCGGCCGCTCTATGACTGGATTTTGGAGAATCTCGAGCTGCCGCGTCCGTTGCCCCACCAGTACGAGTTCGCCCGCCTCAGCCTCGGCTACACCGTCATGAGCAAGCGCAAGCTCCTCCAGCTTGTGCAGGAAAAAATCGTCTCCGGCTGGGACGATCCCCGCATGCCGACGATTTCCGGCATCCGCCGCCGCGGCGTGCCCGCCCGCGCGCTGCGCAATTTCGCCTACCATATCGGTGTGACGAAGTTCAACAGCCTGACCGACGTAGCCGTGCTCGAACACGCCATCCGGGAGGACCTGAACGCGACCGCGCTTCGCCGCCTCGCCGTGCTGAGGCCGGTCAAAATCGTGCTCACGAACATCGCCGCCGGCGACGCGATCGAGTGCGAGGCCGTCAACCACCCCGGCGACGAATCCGCCGGCACGCGCAAGCTGGCGCTCACGCGCGAAATCTTCATCGAGAGCGACGACTTCATGGAGACTCCGCCGCCGAAGTATTTCCGTCTCAAACCCGGCGGCGAGGTGCGCCTGAAATATGCCTGCATCATCAAGTGCGACGAAGTCATCAAGGACGCCTCCGGCAAAATCGTCGAGCTGCGCTGCACCGCCGACCTCGATTCACGCGCTGGCGGTCCCAACTCTGCAAAAAAAGTCAAAGGCACGATCCATTGGGTCAGCGCCGCGCTGGCCATCGACGCCGAGGTGCGGCTTTACGACCGGCTTTTCACCGTGGCTGAACCGGATGCCGACGGCGATTTCAAGCAGCACATCAACCCGCACTCGCTCGAAACCGTCACCGCCAAACTCGAACCGTCACTGAAGGACGCGCAGCCCGAGCAGCGGTTTCAGTTTGAGCGTCTCGGCTACTTCGCGCTCGATCCAAAGGACTCTCAATTCTCAGCTTTCAA